>DAIOWK010000010.1:0-27605 GCA_036758525.1 Myxococcota bacterium | reverse complement strand
CCGCGGATTCTGCGCGGGTGTCGACCGGGCGATTGAGATCGTCGAACAGGCCCTCCAACGCTTCGGCGCCCCCGTCTACGTGCGCCACGAGATTGTCCATAACCGACACGTCGTGGAATCGCTGCGGGCCAAGGGCGCCGTGTTCGTGGAGGACCCGGCCGAGGTACCTGAGGGCGCGCTCCTTGTGTTTAGTGCCCACGGCGTCTCGCCGGCCGTCCGACAGGCAGCGGCGGACCGCAGACTTCGCATCGTCGACGCCACCTGCCCCCTCGTCACCAAGGTCCACGTCGAGGCTTTGCGCTTCGCGCGGGCGGACCACGAGATCGTGCTCGTGGGCCATGCCGGCCACGTCGAGGTCGAGGGCACGATGGGCCAGGCCCCGGAGCGCATGCACCTCGTGCAGGACACGGCGGACGTGGAGAAGCTCGAGGTTCGCGACCCTGAGCGCCTGGCAGTTCTGACCCAGACCACGCTTTCCGTCGATGACACCCGCGATCTGCTGGAGGCTCTGCGCCGTCGCTTCCCCCAGGTCCAGCTTCCGCGAAAGGACGACATCTGCTACGCGACGCAGAACCGCCAGAATGCCGTGAAGCAGCTGGTACGCAGTGCAGACGTGGTCCTCGTGGTGGGTGCGCCCTCCTCCTCGAACAGCAACCGCTTGGTCGAGATCGCGGCCAAGTCCGGAGCGCGTGCCCACCTCGTCCAGTCTGCCGACGAGATTGACCCGGGCTGGCTCGAGGGCGCGGCTTGCGTCGGCGTGACTGCTGGAGCGTCGGCGCCGGAAGTCCTCGTGGAGCAAGTGGCCGAGCGGCTGCGCAGCCTCGCCGGAGGCGAGGTGCGCGTCGATTCCATGCCGACGGTCGACGAAGGCGTGGTGTTCCAGCTTCCCGCCGAGCTCCGCTAGTGCCCGTGCGTCCAGAAGCCGAGGATCCGAGAGCCGAATCCGATGAGGCCGAACTCTCTGGCAGGGACCCGCCGGACGATCCCGAAGCGGGGCCGGCCCTCCCCTCGGCCGCACTCGCCTCGCGCGCCGCCCGCGCTCCAGCTCCCGCCCGGACTTCGACCCGCCCACAGACGGAGCGCGAGATCTGGGCTCTTGCCTGGCCCGTCATCCTGTCGCAGGTGCTCGCGAGCATCGTAAGCCTCGTCGACATGGGGATGGTGGGGCGACTCGGTCGCGACGCCCAGGCGGCGGTCACCTACACGAGCCAGTTCCAGAACCTCGCGCAGTCGATCCTCTTTGCGGTGGGCACCGCCTGCGTGGCGCTGATCGCCCGGGCCATCGGAGCCGGCGAGCCCAAGCGTGCGCGCACGGCCCTGGCCGGCTCCCTCGTCCTTTCGGCAGGGATTGCAGGCGGATTCACGGCCCTAGTCCTCGCGCTGCCGCGCCCCCTTCTCGTTCTGCTCGACGCGGCACCCCACGTGGTCAACACAGCGATCCCCTACTTCCGCTTGACACTTGGCTCAACGCTCCTTCTCGCCGTATCGATCATCATCGAGAGCGCGTTCCGTGCGACGCGGCGCACGGATCTCGCTCTGGTGATCGCACTGGTGGTGACCGTCGCGAAGATCGTGCTCAATGTCTTGCTCATGTTCGGTACCTTCGGGTTTCCCCGACTCGAGCTCGTGGGCGCGGGGCTTGCCACCCTGATCTCACAGATTGTTGCGGTCGTGCTCTTCGCCGCGACGTCTCAGCGGTCTGGTGAGGGAGCGCCCCTGCGTTTGTCTCCGGCCGACTTCGTGCGTGCGCGCCCGATGTTGGGTCCGATTACCCGGATTGCGCTCCCCGCGATCGGCGAACGCGTCGTTTTGCAGATTGCCATCATGACCTACGTGACAGTACTCGGGCACTATGGGACGGCAGACGTCGCCGCCTATGGAATCGGCACCCGGCTCATGTCCTTCTCGTGGATCCCCGGCACCGGATTCTCCGTCGCCGCGGCGACGCTGGTCGGCCAATCCCTCGGCGCACGCCAACCCGACGAAGCGGCGCGGGCGGGCTGGCGGGCGGCGCGCTTTGCGCTCATCGTGTCCATCATCCTCGGACTCGCCTTCGGCCTCGCGCGGGAACCCATCGCGCGGCTCTTTACGAGCGACCAAGGCGTGGTCGAAGCGCTCGGACCGTTCATGCTGCTGCTCGCCCTCGCGCAACCTCCGATGGGGGTCCACTTCACGCTGGGCGGCGCACTCCGCGGCGCAGGCGATACATGGACTGTGCTGGTGGCGGCGACCCTCGGCAACTGGGGCTTCCGGGTGCCGATCGCCCTCGTCGCCTCGGCGGGGTTGCAGCTCGATGTGGTTTGGGTGTGGGCGGCGCTCATCGCGGATCACTTCGCACGAGCGGTCTGGCTGACGATTTCCTTTCGCGGCGGGAAGTGGCAAAACCGCGGAGAGTAGGCTGCCAAACCCCGGCGTTCGGGCCGGCGCCCGCCCCCCTAGGGCGGTGCTACCGGCGGGGCAGCCGGATCTCGATGATCCCCCGCTGCGGGTAGCGCCCCGAGAGGCGTGAGAACAGAAGCCCGGCACGCATCTGCCAACCATACTTCTGTGTCAGCACCGAAAATGCGTGCTCCATGCCCTTTGGGTCCTCGACGAGACGCGCTTCGCCATCCACCCACTCCCCGTGCACCTTGCCCCGGAAGTCGCACGCCGCAAGGCGGACGCGCCTTGTAGCGCGCACCCGCTTTACCTTTCCCGACGTCGTGTTTGTATACACGAACAAGAGTTTATCTTTCGGTCCCTTTCCCGGGTCTTCGGCGATCCAGACCGGTGTACGAACCTCGCGGCCGTCACGCCGAAAGGTGGCAAGGGATACGTAGCGCTCCTGCGCGGCGTCGAGGCTCACGCGACCGCCTCGATCTCGAAGACGAGTCGCTTCTCCGGCTCCCCCACCGCGTCGACCCGGACCGTGCCGCCTCGTGTGAGCTTGCCGAAGAGCAGCTCCTCCGCGAGCCGGTCCTTGAGCTCCGTCTGGATCACGCGCCCGAGAGGCCGCGCACCGAAGAGCGGGCTGTAGCCCTTTTCTGCCAGAAGGGCGCGGGCGGCGGGGGCCAGCACGAGCTTCACCTTCCGGCCCTTCAGCTCGCGATCCACTTCAGCCACGAACTTGTCCACCACCCGGGCCATCACCTCAGGCCCGAGCCGTTCGAAGCTCACGACCTCGTCGAGCCGATTGCGAAACTCAGGGCTAAAGAGCTTCTCCACGGCCTTCGAGGCATCGCCTTTGGGCGCGCTCGAGAATCCGATCGAGCGACTCGTCATCTCCCGGGCGCCAAGGTTCGAAGTCATGATGAGCGTCACGTGACGGAAGTTGGCCTCTCGGCCGGCGTTGTCGGTAAGGGTCGCGTGGTCCATCACCTGAAGCAAAATGTCAAACAGGTCGGGGTGCGCCTTTTCGATCTCGTCTAGGAGGACGACGGCGTAGGGGTGCTTGCGCACTTTCTCGACGAGCTGCCCCCCCTGGTCGTAGCCCACGTAGCCCGGCGGCGCGCCGATGAGCCGCGCCACGGCATGTTTCTCCATGTACTCGCTCATGTCGAAGCGCAGGAAGGGGACGGCGAGGCAGTGGGCGAGCTGCTTCGCGAGCTCCGTCTTCCCCACCCCTGTGGGGCCGGTAAACAGGAATGAGCCGATCGGCCGGTTCTCCCCGCCGAGCCCGGCACGGGCCCGTCGCACGGCGCGCACCACGGTCGCGACGGCCGCGTCCTGGCCGAAGACCACCGACCGCAACTCGGGTTCGAGGTCCTCGAGGCGTTTGCGATCCGAAACGGAGGCCTGGACGAGGGGAATGCGGGCCATCCGCGCCACGACGCCCTCCACCTCGCGCACGCCGACGGTCTTGCGGCGCTGCGCGGCGGGGCGCAGTCGCTCGGCCGCGCCGGCCTCATCCATCACATCGATCGCCTTATCCGGGAGGAAGCGGTCGTGGAGATGCTTCACCGAAAGCTCGACGGCCGCCCGCAAGGCGGGCGCTGTGTAGCGCACGCCGTGGTGTTCCTCGTAGCGTGGCGCGAGTCCTTGAAGGATGCGGACCGCTTCCTCCGTGGACGGTTCGTGGATGTCCACGCGCTGGAAGCGCCGGGACAGTGCCCGGTCCTTCTCGAAGTGGCGGTACTCTTGATAAGTCGTCGAACCCATGCAGCGAAGCTCGCCGGACTGAAGCAGGGGCTTTAACAGATTGGATGCGTCGATGGTGCCACCCTGCGCGGAGCCCGCGCCCAGGATGGTGTGGATCTCGTCAATAAACAGGATCGGGCGAGCCCTGCGCCGGATCGCGGCCACGAGCGCCTTAAAGCGCGCCTCGAAGTCGCCCCGGTACTTGGTCCCCGCGAGTAGCGCACCGAGGTCGAGCGCGAAGATCTCGGCTCCCGTGAGATCTTCAGGCACGCGACCGGCGTGGATCCTGAGCGCGAGACCTTCGGCGATCGCGGTTTTTCCTACGCCCGTCTCGCCGACGAAGATCGGGTTGTTCTTGCGCCGGCGCGCGAGGATGTGGACCGTGCGTTCGAGCTCTGCTTCCCGGCCTACCAAGGGGTCGAGCTGCCCTTGCGCGGCGCGCTCGGTCAGGTTGCTGGCAAAGGCGACCAGGGGATCCGCGGGCAGATCCTCGTCGGGCTCGCCCGCTCCAATCGCGCTGTCGCCCGCTGGATCGCTGCCCGAAATGGTCTCGCCCGGCACCTTTGTAATCCCGTGCGAGATGAACTTCAGCACGTCGAGCCGAGTCACGCCCTGTGCGCGCAGCAGCGCCACCGCGTGGGAATCCGGCTCTTGGAAGAGGGCCGCAAGCAGGTCGCCCGCGTCCGCTTCCTCTTTCTCCGCGTTCTCCACCTGCTGGAGCGCGTGCTGCACCACGCGATGGAAGGCCAGCGTCTGATGCGTCTCGACCGGCCCCTCTCCGGCGACGGTTTCGAGATCATCGGCGAAGAAGCGCCTGAGTTGGGCCTTCAGGGCTTCGACCTGCCCCCCACAGGCACGCACGATTTGCACCCCCCGGTCGTCATGCAGCAGCGCATACAGGAGGTGTTCCGTCGTGAGATAGGCGTGACGGCGGACCATCGCCTCACGCACCGCCGCCTGGAGCGTCATCTGGAGGTCCCGTGAGATTCCGCTCATTCCGGCTCCACGCCAGCGCGCAGGGGGTATCCCCGTTCCTCGGCTTGCTTGTGAACAAGGGCGACCTTTGTCTCCGCGACTTCGAGCACATACACGCCGGCGATGCCCGCCCCGTTTCTGTGGACGTGCAGCATGATCTGGGTCGCCTCCGCGGGCCCCTTGCCGAAGATCTGTTCGAGAATCGCCACCACGAACTCCATGGGCGTGTAGTCGTCGTTGTAGAGGACGACCTTGAATCGCGCAGGCACGACCGTTTTGCGCCGCGTCTGCGTGGCGACGGCGCCCTCTCGCTCGCGCTCGATCCGGCGCCTCGTCTCTCCGCCGCCGCCGGGTCGCTGCGGGTCGCTCGCCATGGGGGTCAGGATAGAAGCTGGGGAGGCGCAGCGCCCGACCCCCTGTCAGAATCGCTTCTTGATGTCCGAAATCGAGCTCGCGGAGAGCGTCGGGGCCATCGGGCGCGACGAGTGGGACGGCCTGGTCGGGGACGGCTCGCCCTTCCTTGAGTGGGACTTCCTGGTCTCACTCGAGCAAGCGGGTTGCGTGGGCGCGTCTTCCGGTTGGGAGCCGCGGCCTCTGCTTGTCCGCGAAGGCGGAGCGCTGGTTGCAGCGTGCCCGCTCTATGTGAAGGGAAACAGCGAAGGCGAGTTTGTCTTCGACTTCGCGTGGGCCGAGGCGGCGCACCGGGCGGGGCTGCGTTACTACCCAAAGCTCCTGGTTGGGGTGCCCTTCACACCGGTGGCCGGCACTCGTTTTCTGGTGCGCCGCGGGATCGACCGCGGTCGCTATGCACGGCTCCTCGGGAACGCGTTGCGCGAGCTCTGCGCGTCGAATGGGCTCTCGAGCGTGCATGTGAACTTCTGCCTCGAAGACGAGATGCAATGGCTGGCCTCGCTGGGCTTTCTTCCCCGGATTGGCTTTCAGTATCACTGGCGCAACGACGGCTACACCTCCTTCGACGAGTTTACGGCTCGCTTCCGGAGCAAGCGGCGCAATCAAATCGCGCGCGAGAGAAGGAGCCTTGCGAGCGAGGGTATCACCCTCGAGATCGCAACCGGCGACGAGATTCCGGAGGCGGTGTTTCCGGACCTCTTTCGGATCTATCGCTCCACGGTCGACAAGAACCCCTGGGGTCGGCAGTACCTCAATGCGCGTTTCTTCGAGCTCCTCCGCGATCGGTTCCGGCATCGCCTGTGCGTGGTGTTGGCACGCAGGGACGGCGCGCTCTTGGCGGGAACGGTGAACGTCTTGAAGGGGAATGCGCTTTACGGCCGGTACTGGGGCGCCCTCTCCGAGATCCGCAATCTACACTATAATGTGTGCTACTACGCCGCCGTCGACCACTGCATCCGCAGGGGCCTCGAGCGCTTTGAGCCCGGAGCCGGCGGCGACTACAAGCAGATGCGGGGCTTTGATGCGACCCCGACCTTCAGCGCCCACTTCGTGCTCGAGCCACGGCTCGCCGCGGCGATCGAGCACCACCTCGAACGAGAGCGCGCTGAGGCCGCGAGTGAGATCCGCTGGCTGCGGGAGCACAGCGCGCTCAAGCCGAGAGGGAGCTAGAGTGGGGCTTCCGGGCGGGAGGGCAGATGGAGACGGACCTGTGGAGGCGCTGTAGCAGCTGCAAGGGCGCGATCGGCTTCGGCGCTCGCCACTGGATCTGCAACGTCTCGACGTGCAACCGCCCACGGACCGGACTCTTCTTCTGCAGCGTGTCGTGTTGGGAGGCGCACGTGCCGGTGATGCGTCACCGGGAATCCTGGGCGCTCGAGCGGCTCTCACCCACACGCGAGGAGTGGGCGCGCGAGGGAACGGGAACGTTGCCGGCGGCTACGGCACGCCCGCCGGAACCTGGCACCCCGCCGTCCTCCCCCCGATCCGCCGCGAGCCCACGACCTTTGACCACCCCTCCACTTTCTTCAGCCCCCCCTGCGCCCGCGCCGAGTCGCGAAACGCCACGGGAGATCCTCATCGTGGCCTCCAAGCTCAAGGGCTATGTGCGTGCGCGCTCGGGAATGAATACCTCCGAGAGCGTGCTCGACGTGCTCTCCGATTCGGTTCGCGCACTGTGCGACGAGGCCATTCGCAGTGCGCAGCGTGACGGGCGCAAGACCGTGATGGACCGCGATTTTCCCCGCCGCCGATAAGCCGAGTGGCAAGCTCCGTCGCTCCGAATCCCAGATCGCAATGGGTCCCGCGGCTCCCGATCGACGGACGGCAAGCGCTGCGGTCGAGGTCCTCTGCTAGCCCTCCGCCGATCCTGCCCGACGGTGAGCCAGCATGCGCTTCAGCACGACGTCGATTCCCGCCTGGGGAAGCCCCAGTCCGCCGTCGACCAGGAGATTCTGTCCTGTCATGAAGCCGGAGAGGTCGCTTGCCAGAAACAGGATGACGCTCGCCACGTCTTCAGGCGTCCCTGTGCGTGCAAGCGGGGTAGACGCGAGCACGGGCTCGAGGGCTTTCGGAATCTGAAACAGGAGCTCAGAAAGGGGGGTTCGGATCATTCCCGGCGAAACGCAGTTAACCCGGACCGTGGGACCGTATTCCTGCGCCGCGCCCATGGTGAGGGCGACCACGCCCGCCTTTGCCGCCGAGTAAGCGAGCTCCCCGCGCGTCGGTCGTGGAGCGCTCCCGGACGCGTTGCTCACGACCGATCCACCGCCCCCTTTCAGCATGATGGGGATGGCGGCACGCATGCCGTGGTAGACACCCGTGAGGTTCACAGCAAGGACTCGTTCCCAGGCCGCGGGCGGAGTCTCATGGAGAAGCGCGACGTGACCGCAGCCCGCATTGTTCACGAGAATGTCGAGTCCGCCCATGCGCTCGGCGGCACTGCGTACCGCACTCTCTACTGCGTGACCGTCAGCCACGTCGATGGCGTAGGCCAAGCCGCCGAGTTCTTTCGCGCTGCGTTCGGCGGCTTCGGCGTTAAGGTCAAGGATTGCAAGTCGCGCGCCCTCGGCAGAAAAGCGCCGGCACACCGCGAGGCCAATTCCCGACGCGCCGCCGGTCACGATTGCACGCCTGCCATCGAGAAGCTGAGACATGTCAGTGCCTCACCAGCGGGATGCTCTGCTCCTTCCACACGTTCGCGATCTCCTGGGTGGTGGGTCCGGGGAGCCTATCACTTGGCACGAGCGCTTGGGGAAGCAGATCCACCCCGAGGACCTCTGGCCCGGGCAGTAGATCGGCCTCCCGGGCTTGTCGACGGCACTCGTCTCGCTCTACCGTGGTCCCGACGTGGACAAGCAGGCCCTTGTCGCTCAGCTCGTCGAGCGCTTGCGCGAGACTCTCCGCGTGGCCGAGCAGGCCCGCGACGCCGCGGAGGAGGAGGCTCGCGAGGGGGCTACACCGGCGGAGAAGCGCGAGGACGCACGCACGGCGCTCGAGTTCCAGAGTCTTGCCAAGGGGCAGTCGCAGCGCGCCACCCGAGCGCGCACGGAGCTCGCAACCCTGGACGGCTTCCGTCCCCGCCGGCTGGAACAGGACGAGCCCGTCGCCCTTGGCGCCCTGGTTGAGGTCGAGCACCGAGGTGGCGGGTTCACGATCTTCCTTGCGCCCGTCGGCGCGGGCGAAGAGCTCGCAGGCCCCGGCGGTGACGGATTTCTCTCGGTCGTGACGCCCGCATCGCCCATCGGACGCGCCGTTCTCGGGAGGCGCGTGGGAGAGAGCTTCGAGACGCGGATCGGCGGCGAGTTGCGGGAGTGGACGATCACCTACGTCGAGTAGGGGGCGTGGGCCCTCCAAAGCGCGCGAGCGAGCGCCTGTCCCTCGTGGCGGGCGCGACAAGCCAAATCTCTGGTGGAACGGGAGCAAAGCCTTTTTCTCCAACTGTGACCGAAACGCCGCCATACTGTGTGGATCGGCGAAGGCAGGGGCCTACGATCAGCAGCGGGCAGAACGCGGGCGGTACCGGCCGTGGGAATCGTGGGATAGGAGCCCAAGGGCGTGTTTGAAGCTGCCGAGCTGGGTCACACCGTCGACAAGGAGACCTACCGAAAGCGGGTTCCCGCGCTCCGCGAGGCGCTGCTCGATGCCCAGTACGACCTCGGCCAGACCCGGCGCTCTTCCGTGCTTTTTCTCTTCACCGGAGTGAAGGCGTCAGGAAAGACCGAGACGATTCAGCGGCTCCTTGAATGGATGGATCCGCGCTTCATCGATACCCACGCCCGCCAAGAGCCCACGCAAGAAGAGCGCGAGCGTCCCCCGATGTGGCGATACTGGCGCGCCCTCCCTCCGAAGGGCCGCATCGGGATCTTTCTCGGACATTGGTACACAGATCCACTTTGGGCTCGGGTCACAGGCGAGCTCGGGGATGCCGCCTTCGAAAAGCGGATCGCGGAGATCAACCGCTTTGAGCGGATGCTGAGTGATGAGGACGTCATCGTTGTCAAGTTCTATCTGCACGTCACGAAGAAGCAGCAGCGAAAGCAGCTCGATCGGCTCGCCGCCAATCCCCGCACGGCATGGCGCGTCACCAAGGAGGACTGGGAGACCCTTTCGCTGTATGACCAGGCCGAAGAGGTGGGCGAGCATCTGGTTCGCGTCACCAGCGCTCCTCATGCGCCGTGGCTCGTGATCGAAGGCGCCGACGCGCGTTACAGGGATCTCGCGGTCGGCGAAACCGTATTGGAAATCCTGCGGCACGCGCTCGAGAAGCGCCCGCGGCGACCCCCCGCGCCTCGACCGCGCACGAGAGTCCCGCCCATGGACGAACGTACCGTGCTCTCGGAACTCGATCTCTCTCAGAAGATGAGCGAGTCGCTGTACACACGGGAGCTCGAGAAGTGGCAGGGCCGGCTGGCCTTGCTTTCGCGGGAAAAGAAATTCCGCAAGCGCTCGCTCGTGGCTCTTTTCGAGGGAAACGACGCCGCGGGAAAGGGGGGCACCATTCGCCGCGTGGCTCGTGCCCTCGACCCGCGCCTCTACAACATCGTGCCGATCGCCGCACCGAGCGACGAGGAAAAGGCTCACCCGTACCTCTGGCGCTTCTGGCGTCGTCTCCCCGGGCTCGGACACTTCACGGTCTTCGACCGCTCGTGGTATGGCCGGGTCCTCGTGGAACGCGTCGAAGCCCTGTGCCCTGAGGCGGATTGGTGGCGCGCATACAGTGAAATCAACGACTTCGAAGCCGAACTCGTCGAGCACGGCGTCGTGGTCGCGAAGTTTTGGCTAGCGATTAGTCGTGAGGAACAGCTGCGACGCTTCAAGGAACGGGAGCGCACCGCCTACAAGCGATTCAAGATCACTCCCGAGGACTGGCGCAACCGCAAAAGATGGGAGGCGTACAGCGAGGCGGTGTGTATGATGGTCGAGCGAACCAGCACCGAAACCTCCCGCTGGACGCTCGTGGAGGCTGAAGACAAATACTTCGGGCGGGTCAAGGTGCTCCGGACGCTCTGTGCGCGGCTTGAGGAGAAGCTCTAGAGGCTCCTGAGAGATCAGGTCGAACCGGTTCGCTCACGAGTAGATCCCAAAATCGCGGATCCAACCCTGACCTCCCTCTCCGTTAGCGTGGCGGTCTAGACGCAGGCTCTCTCCTTCGAGGTGCATGTCATCGGAGCCAGCCCGGCAAGCAACCGGCGCGGCGACACTCGTCTTCGATGCCATCCTCGGCGTACGCCTTGGCTCGCTCGTAGTCATGCTGCGCCGCCGCAACCGGCGCTTCGTCGCAGGCGGTCTCGCCGGGAACGTGGGTTTGGTACGCGGATCCCAGGTTCTCTCGGT
Organism: Myxococcota bacterium; assembly: GCA_036758525.1. Classification (GTDB taxonomy): domain Bacteria; phylum Myxococcota_A; class UBA9160; order UBA9160; family UBA9160; genus UBA9160. The sequence continues at coordinate 16,769 of DAIOWK010000010.1, read as the reverse complement.
GCCGGCAGGAGCGATAGTCCCGTTCGGCGAGCTCCAGGGCGTGGGCTGCCCGCTCCTCATCCTGGCGGGCTTGCCGGAGCTTCTGGCGCCAGCGCGTCTCCTCCGCCGCGTCGGGGTCCGCATCCCCCGAGCGCTTGGCTGAGACGTTGCGATGGGGAGCAGAGGGAGAGGACGTGTCCGAACTTGCTTGGCCGCGCCGGGGCGACTCGGCATCGCGGCGGAGGATCTCAGAACCCGGCGGGACTAGCTTCGGGTCGTCCGTAATGCCCAAGCTTCCATCGGGAGTACGGTAGGTAAGGAGCTCACCGGCAAGCGCCAGGGGAGCCACCAGCGCGACCGACAAGAGTCCCAATAACAGAGCGCGCACAAACAACCCCCCACAACATCCGTATCGGCAGCCGACGAGGGAGACTGCATTCCCCCGAGGGGGGGCTCGCCTTGAGGTTGGGCCCAGTTCATGGTTTAATTGTTTCCTCTCTAAGAGTTTTTCCGAGAGGGAGAGAGACAGGGTTCTATTATGCGAAACATCGTCACTGCCTTCGTGTTCTCGCTACTCCTCGCCGGCTCCGCGAACGCCATGGGCAACTTCTCAGGCACGCCGGAGGGGGGGAACGACCCGCCGAGTATCCCTGAGCCCGCCGCTCTGGCGGTCTTCGGAGTCGGGGCGGTCGTGGTCGGATACGCGCTCCATCGGCGTCGGGCCAAGTAAGCAGGAATCACACTCAGCGCTGTTCCCGCTCGCGCGAACGATTGATTACTCGTCTAGAGCCCTCCCAAGATTGTCGCAGCAGGCTGTAGTTCAGGTTCCGTCTTGGGAGGGACCGGCGAGGCTCTTCCCGCGCCCAGTCCTCTTTGCTCCTTGCCGCTCCTAGGCCAGGCTGTGTCTTCGAGATCCCGAGCGCGAAACCCCGAGCGAGATCGGGGCTTTAGAAAACGCGCTCCTAAAAGTAAGCGCTAGGTAAGCAACCGCTCCCGGCGCGCGGCGTCCCGCTCCTCCCGGGCGGCGAGTACCGCCTCGCGCGCCTCCCTCCCCGTGACCGTCTTCTTCTCCAAGAGGAGCTTCGCCACCGCCTCGACCTCCGCCCAGTGGTGGTCGAGGACCACCTTCGTCCGGAGCCGAAGCCACCGTAGCGCCCCGACCCCTTCGCCACGCCCGGCGGGTAGCTAGGAGGCAGCTAAGCGAAAGATCATAGAAAGATGAGAACTCCGGCCGAGAACTCCATTTACAATCGTCTCGATCGTGAGAAGGAGTTGCCGGGGTCAACCTTCAGCCCCGGACCCGCCGGCCCTGTCGGAAGGTGCTGCACTCGTTCCCATTGCACTCACCAAGAGGAAGTCCCATGCGTTTCCGTCTCCGCCTCTCCTCGTCCAGCCTGATTCTGACGCTCTCGGCCGGGTTGCTCGTCGCCGCGTCCGCGTCGGGATTGGCTCCGGGGCCGGTCGTCGGCTGGGGCTACAACTTCTATGGCGAGTCGACGCCTCCAGCCTCGGTGAACGGGACCTCCGGGACTGCAACCGCGATCGCCGCGGGCTTGACCCACAGCTGCGCGATCCAAAGCGGCACGGGCGCTGTCATCTGCTGGGGCGACAACACCTATGGTCAGTTGAACGTGCCGGCCTCAGTGAACGGGACCTCCGGCAGCGCGACCGCGATCGCCGCGGGCTTTGCTTTCAGCTGCGCGATCCAGGCCGGGACGGGCGTCGAGGCGTTCCTCTGGAACGGCGACTCGGGGGCCAAGTCCCCGACACCGCTCGGGAGCGGCGGGAGGCCGAAGCCCTGACGACGTCTCAGGTCACGCGCTCTCCGGCAGAGCTGCCGGCGCGGGCTGCCCGCTCCAGCGCTCACGCCAGCGATGGGCCAGGACAAGAAGAGGCGGCTGAAGCACGCGGGTGAGGCCCGCGAGGACGAAAGAACCCCCAATCACGACGACCGCCAGGGGCTTCTGGGTCTGCGCGCCGATGCCGTGGGACACGGCGGCGGGAAAGAGACCGAGCATCGCCACAAGCGTCGTCATGAGGACAGGGCGGAAGCGCTGCTCCGCGGCAATCTTCGCCCCTTCCTCGACGGAACGACCTTCCGACCACTGGGTCTGTGCATAGGTCACCATGAGGATGGCGTCCTGGATAGCTATACCGAAGATGGAGACAAAGCCCATCGCTGCCGACACCGAGAAGTTTATTCCGGTGAGGAGCAGGGCGAGAAGACCTCCGGCGCACGCCACCGGGATATTCAGGAGCACGACTGCAGTAAAGAGCCAGTCCTTCACCGCGCTGAAGACGAGAAACGCGATCAGGCCGATGGTGATTGGAATGATGACGAGCAGACGCCCTTCCGCTTCGTGGAGCTCGTTGATCTCTCCAGCCCAGTCGAGCCGAGTCCCGTAGGGGATCTTGACCTTCGAAGCAATTGCGGCGGAAGCCTCGCCAATCGTGCTCGCCAGATCACGCCCCCGCACGGAGAACTTCACAGGGGCATAGCGTCGGCCGTCCTCGCGGTAGATGACGGAGGGACCGTCCACGAGCTCAATCTTTGCAATCTGACCCAGCGGAATTTGAGAGCCGTCGGGGGTCGCCACCGTGATTTGGCGAATGGCCTCAACCGTGCGCCGGTAGGGCTCGGACCAGCGGACCACCACGTCGAACCGCTTCTCACCCTCGAACACCTGCGTCACCGCCTGGCCACCGATCGCTGCCTGAATCACGGTCGCGATGTCCCCCGTGTTGAGGCCGTAGCGGGCGGCCTGCGGCCGGTCCACCGAGATCGTGATGTTGGGCTGTCCCAGCGAGGAGAAGAGGCCGACGTCCTTGATGCCACGGACATCGGACAGGACGTCGGACACGGAGTCCGCAATTTCGTGATTGGTGTGAAGGTCAGGGCCGACGATCTTCACGCTGTTCTCGCCCTTTACTCCGGAAACCGCCTCTTCCACGTTGTCTGAGATCATCTGAGAGAAGCCAAACACGACGCCCGGGAATGCCTGACTGAGCTCCTGCGAGAGCTGGTCGGTCAGCTTCTCCTTGGTGAGGCCCGCGGGCCAGGTCCCGAAGGGCTTGAGGGGCGCAAACAGCTCGATGTTGTCGAAGCCCGACACATCGGTTCCATCGTCCGGGCGGCCAAGCTGTGACACCACAGTCTCGACTTCAGGGTGCTTCCGGATGATCTGACGAATCCGACCGACGTACTGCGACGACTGCTCGAGGGAAACGGACTTTGGAAAGGTGGCGCGGATCCAGAAGTTTCCCTCTTCGAGTTTCGGCATGAACTCGCGTCCAAGCAACGAGAAGAAGACGACGCAAAGAACCAGCGGACCCAGCGTGAGTACAACCGCACCTTTCGGGTGCCGAAGCGCGAGGTCGAACATCGGGTCGTAGATGCGATGGAGCCAGCGCATCAGCGCATTCTCCGTTTCCTGGGCATTCACCGGTACGAATCGCACCACGAGAACCGGCGTCAGCATGAGGGCCAGGACGGCTGCGCCGCCGATGGCGAACGCATAGGTGTGCGCCATGGGAGCGAAAATGACGCCTGATACGCCCGTCATGGTAAAGAGCGGTAGGAACGTCACGAAGATGATGAGACGCGAGAAGCCTAGGGGTCTCCCGACTTCTCCCACCGCCGAGAGGACCCGCTCCTTCATCGAGCCCGTACCATGGGAGCCCAGGTGTCGGAAAATATTCTCGACGACGATCACCGTCGAGTCGACGATGATCCCAAAGTCGACCGCGCCGAGAGAGATCAGGTTCGCAGGCGTACCGGTCGCCACCATCCCGCAGAAGGCCACGAGCAGCGACAGCGGGATGTTCACCGCCGCAATGATCGCACCCCGTGTATTGCCCAGGAAGAAGACGAGCACGATCGATACCAACAGCATGCCGAGGAGAAGGTTCTCCATGACCGTGTGTGTCGTGAGCCGTACAAGCTCGCCCCGGTCGTAGTAGGGCTCGATCTCCATGCCCGGGGGCAGCAAGTGATTTTCTCGGATCTCTTTGACGCGTTGATGGATCCCCTCGAGCGTCGGGCCGGTCTCTCCGCCGTAGCGCATGAGCACGATGCCTTGAACCACATCGGGCTTATCGTCATGGCCGACGATGCCGAGCCGCGGCCGCGCGCCTTCGACGACGTTCGCGACATCACGGATTCGAACCGGAACTCCCTTCACCGTCTGGATGACGGTCTGCTCGATGTCGTGGGTCGACCGGAACAGGCCGAGGCCACGCACGTCATAGGACTGCTCGCCCAGCGTGACCCGCTGGCCACCTACATTCTGGTTTGCATTGGGGAGAGCCGCCGTCACCTGCCCGAGCGAGACGCCCTGCCCTCGCAGCCGGTAGGGATCGACGTCGACGTGATACTCCTTGGTCTCGCCGCCGTAGCTCGTGACGTCGATCACGCCAGGAACCCGGCGAAACTCGCGTTCCAGGATCCAGTCTTGAGCGGTCTTGAGATCCCGGATGGTGTAGCCCTTGCCGCGGACGATGTAGCGGAAGACCTCCCCGATGGCATTCCAGGGCGAGATCTGAGCTTGAAGTCCATTCGGCAGCGTGACGAACTGGAGGCGATTGATCACCTCCTGGCGCGCGTCCTTGTAGTCCGTGTCCCATCCGAAGTAGCACTTCACATCTGAAAGGCCGAACAGAGATTGTGACCGGATGTGTTCGAGGCCGGGCATCCCAGCGAGGGTGACCTCGAGCGGGATCGTAATCTGCCGCTCCACCTCCTCTGCGCTCCAGCCTTCCGGTTGCGTGATGAGCTCCACGAGCGGGGGCACCGGATTCGGATAGGCCTCGATGTCGAGCCGCTCGTAGGCAATGAGCCCTGCGACGATGAGTGCGAGTACGACGACCACCACCGCGGACGGCGAGTCCAGGGCAATCGTGACGAGGCGCCGAATCATCGCCTAGAGCATTCCAAGGACGAGAATGGCCCCTGAGGTCACCACCTCGTCGCCTTCCTGGAGTCCGTGCAGGATCTCAAGCGCGCCGTCGCTGCCTTCGTCGTCGACTTGGACCGGACGTCGTTCGAGCTTGAGCGATCCGTCGGACGTCGCTCCGGTGTGTACAAGAACCACGGTCTGGTCGCCCTGGCGCAGGACCGCGGCGCGCGGCACGGCCAGCACCCTGTGACCCGGCACTGTGATGCCAACGGAGGCATACATCTCGGGCTTTAGCGCCCGATCTTGATTGTCGATCACCACGCGTACCCTCGCCGTGCGCGATGCGGGATCGATCGCCCCCGAGATCCAGTCGACCTTCCCCGTGAAGGTACGATCCGGGAAGCTCACGACGCGCACCGCGGCCGGTGCACCGATCTGGATGCGGGGGAGGTCCATCTCGAAGACGTCGGCCAGGACCCAGACCTGGTCGAGCTCGCCGATCGTATAGAGCTCGGGGGCAGAACCGCCGCTGTACTGACCCTGCACCTCAAAACCGAGGTTTACGCTGCGTGCAATCACTTCGCCGTTGATCGGAGCGGGCAGGATGTAGTCCTGCGTCACCTGGTTGTCGGACCCCTTGTAGAGCAGGTGCGCTTTCTGCTCTGCTCGTTCGAGCTCGGCCCTTGCCTTGAGATACGCGTTCTGGGCAGCCTCGAAGTCCCGCTGTGAGCCCGCGTGGGCTTCATAGAGTTCGCCCTGGCGTTCGAATTCCTTCTTGGATTGCACGAGATCGGCTTGGGCTTTGAGGAGGTCAGAGAAAGCGCTTCCCAGGTCCGGTGATGCGATGACCGCCAGAGGGTCGCCTTTCGTCACGTGCTGCCCGAGCTCGGCCATGAAGCGGATCACTCGCCCTGTGACCGGCGAGAACACGTGGGCGACCCTTCGATCGTCGAAGGTCACTCGCCCTGCCGCCGCGATCGTCTTCCCAAGCTCCTCGTAACCCACCGGTGCAAATGTGATCCCCGCTTCCTTCGCCTGCTCCGCCGGGAGCCAGGCTTCTCCGGCGGGGGGTGTGGCGGGAGCGCTTGCTTTGGCGTTCGAATGACACGCGCTGCTCAAGACAGCGAGAAGAAAAACCGGCACGAGGGAGGTCAGTGTTCTCATGGTCGGAACTCCGTTCCCGTCGCCTGCTCCACCTGGAATACCGCCGTCCAGTAGTCGGCGAGGTTCTGGCGATACTCGACGTTGGTCGCAATAAAGGTGCGCTCGGCGTCGAGGAGCTCGAGGAGGGAGGCGGCACCCTTCTTGTACTGAAACTCGACCAAGTCGCGCGCACGCCGTGCGCGGTCGAGGAGCCGCCCCTCCATCCGCTCCACCCGGGTGCGCGTTGCCTGGAAGCTAGCAAGGGCCGTTGCGACATCAGAACCGATTTGTGCCTCGATCTTGTCGCGGCGCACACTCTGGCTCCGCAGATCCGCCTCGGCCTTCGCAATCTCGCCCTGATATTGGTAGAGCAAGGGAAGCGTGAACGAGAGGCTGAACACCACGGTAGGCGGTGAGACGGAGGCCTGGCCGTAGCCGATTTGGGAGTAACCAGCGCCGACGGAAATATCGGGGATGCGCTGTCGTTTGGCGAGGTCGAGACTCGCCGCGGAGCTTTCCACCTGAGCCGCCTGGGCTGCGAGGTCGGGCCGGTGCTGGAGTGCCAGCGAGAGGAGCGACTCGGCAGTCGCTTGGCGGAGCGGCTCGGGCACCTCGTAGCGCAGTGCACTGGTGTCGAGGTCAAACTCTTGAATCGACGAGCGCACGCCAATCAGGAAGACAAGGTTCGCTTTCGCTTGGGCGAGCGCTTCCTCCGAGGCATTCACCGCCTGCTGCGCCTCGAGCATGTCCGTCTCGGCGCGTGCGACGTCCGCCTCGGATACGGCGCCCGCTTTGTAGCGCAGGTCGATCAGCTGAAAGGTCTGCGCGGTCTTGTCGGCAGTTTCACGCGCGAAGTCGAGCGCCAGCGCCGAAACCACGCCCTGGGCAAACTGTTGCTTCAATTGAAAGGTGAGTGTGCGCTCGGCGTCGTTCCGAGAGAGTCGGGCGGCCTCGAGGGCGGCTTTCGCGGCCCGCACCCGCAGGCGGCGCTTCCCGATCACCTGATCGAACAGAAGTCCTTGGTCTGAGACCGTCCCTGCGACGGACACGTCGGAGCAGCCCGGCCGGTCGCACAGGTTCGGGTTGTAGGTGAAGACCGGACCGGCGCCTCCAGAGATCGCGGGATTCTGATACGCCCGGGCGAGCGCCAAGTCTCCATGTGCGCTCGCCACGGCGGCATCCGCGATCAAGAGATCAAATCCACGCTCGCGGAAGATCCGGAGCGCGTCGGCGAGGGTGAGGGGACTCGGAAGCACCACTTCGGCCTCTGCGCCGGGGGCTCCTGCAAGCGGAGAAGGGGGAGGCGGATCGGCCCGGCCGCTTCGTCCGCTAAGCGTCGTCCCGAGCAGGCACAAGAGCACGACTTGGCGAATGATTCGCTGCATTTCCCATCCAAAAAATGCAAAAGGAGCCACCCGAGCAGGTCGGTAGGCTCACAGGATGAATCTCGCCGGGATGATCGCCCAAGCTCTGTGAAGACGTCACAAAGAACAGCACCTTCCCCACAAAGAAATTACAAAGATGCCCGTCTGTCCGACGGTCAGGTTCGCCGAGGAGAGCCCCCCCGTCCCCTTCCACTCCCCCGAGGACGGCGGCTCCGAAGGATCCAGGTGGGGGTTGACGAAGGGTCGGAGACGAGACCTTCGATTGACACCAAACTACGTTGACTCGAGAGTGCCTCGATCCGAACGCCCGGGACCGGACGTGGGGTTGAAGCCACTTTCCGAGCCTCTTTGGATCCGAAATGGCCAGTCGGAACGACTGTGGGGTTAGCCACCCAGGCGACCTTCACTCCGCTCCGGTGGCTCACGCGCGACAGGCGCAAAATCCCGCTCGAGAAGCGTGCAGCTCTGGCTCAAGCGTTGGCCCCGGGCTTCCGATTTCGGGGCGATGACCTCACGCGCAGTCACTGCCCCCTGGCGTCTCCCAACGCTCCTTCGCTTCGCCCTCGGCGCCGCGACTTGCCTTGGCATGGCCGGCCCCGCCTCGGGGGTGGTCACGGTCGGTAGCTATTGCGTCGTGGGAACCGGCGCCACGGCCGGCGCTGCCACGGACGGCTGGGTCGCCGTCGTCACACCCGCTGGGGCAGTCACCGTTCTCGTGAACGGAGCTCCCTTCGTTAATCCAAACGACTGCGCGATCGATGGGAATGGCGACATCATCGTGGTGGACAAGGGCAACACCGGCGCCGCCTTTGACGGCGCGGTCTACCGCGTGAGCACCGTGGGGCCGACGGTCACAACGGTGGCCTCTGGCAACCCCTTGCAAAATCCAAGTGGCGTCGCCGTCGGGCCGGATGGGAACTACTACGTCGCCGACATCGGCGCAGTCTTCGGTCGCAACAGCGGCGACGGCTCAATCTTCAAGGTGACTCCGGCGGGGGTGGTGACGACCCTCGCCACCGGCACGCCACTGGATGACCCCACCGACGTCGACATCGACCCCCGGCCGTACGCCGCTCCAAGCGCCGGCGTAAACCTGATCATTACGGATGCGGAGGGAGGCGTCGCAAACCGGGCTGCCCTCCGCCGGGTGCCCATGGCGGGAGGGGCAGTCCAGACGATCGCGAATGGCATCGGCACCAACTACAACAAGCTCGAGGTCGGGCCCTTCGGGAACTACTTCATCGTGAACGCCGGCGCGAATGCGATCGTGCGCTACGTCCGGAGCACCGGCACCCGGACCACCATTCAGACCGGAGCGCCGCTTGTGACCGCGCTTGGCATTACGGTCGACTACCTGACAGCCGACCTCGTGATCGCCGACTCAGGAGCCGGCGTGGTGAATGTGCCCCCGAATGCCCCCCTTGCCGCGCCCGCGGTCGTTGCCGCAGCCGCTGGTTTCCCAGCAAACATCGCCGGCGTCGGATTTTCGCCGCCCCTCGCGAGCACCAACCCGAGCACGAACTGGGGGGTGCCGACGCGCCGAGCACCGATCCCTGGTGGTTCTCCGGAGGTCACGGGCACCACGGTGACCTCGGACAACGGGGATGTGGAGCATGAGGCAGACTTCTTCATTGAAGTCGCGAGCACTGCGAACCCCCTCATCGTGCGCCTCTTCGATGCAGACACGAGCAATGGTTACGACTACAACTTCGGCGGTGCCTTCGATACATCCATCACCTACACCCTCTTTGATCCATCGGGCGCCACGGTGACCTCCGTCGTGGTAGGCGCAGGGGCGCGCACGGATCTCGACCAGCGGATTGCGACGCTGAATTCCGGGAACACGCTGACCGTCCGCGGCGGCGGCATCAACCTCGTCGCCGGAAACACCGGGCTCTACCGCTTGCAAGTCCTCGCCACGAACGGCTCCGACGTAAACGTATTCGGCGTCTGGATCGACGGTTTCCATACCTACACCTTCAATACGATCTTCGGGCCCCTCAACACAGACGGCGGGCCACCGACGGCCACGAACCTTGATCCCTCTCGTGTTTACCCCTACTTCGATCGCGGTTGCGAGTACACATCGTCCTCATTTGACGCCGATACGGCGGCCTGGCCTGGAATCTCCGGAACCATCACCACGCGCCTTGCCCAAGCCTTCGCGCTTACCCTCTCGCCGAACAATGAACACCTCGAGACGCTGATCGCCCCCACACCGGGGGGCAGCGCTCTTTCAAACGTGGAGACGGATTACGGCATCCATACGCTTTCGACGACGCTCTCGCCCACGGGAGCCGAGGACAATCTCGTCACGTTTCGCGCAGCAGACTTCCAGGGCTGGGTCGATGGAGGCACGACGGCTCCTCCGGCTCCGGTACCGCCCGGGAATCCCGCCGCGAATCCCACACCGACGTTGCGAACCAGCCCCGGTCCGGCGTTTCCCCAGACCCCTTTTGGCGCAGCAACCAACACTTTTATCCGCCACTACCTTCCTCGCTACGACGAAACGCCGACTACGGCCGCGGCCCCGTATGCGCCGTACGCCATGCAATCGGCAACGCCGCTCGCGGGCGATCCCCCGGTGGTGGGAACGCCGGCCTTCTACGCCGTGCTGGTGACCGTCGTGAACCCGGATCCCGTGAACGCGATGACGAATGTAAGCCTCACAGCGCCCGTTCCCGCACCCGCCCAGTATGTGACGACGGGTACCAACGTGAATGGTCCGGCCACCGCCACCGGCGGTGGGGTCGTGGGAACCTGCGGCGCGCCGTGTTCGGGAAACATCACGTCGACCTGGGCCACCATCCCCGCGAACTCTGCGGTGACGCTCTCCTACGCCGTGAAGGTGACCGCCGCCGCGGTAGGACAGCGTCTCTATCTCACGGGCGGCCCCGCCGTCCGGGGAGGAGGGAAGACTCCAGCGGCCAACGCAGCGCCGACACCTGGCACGACGGCGACCTTCACGCCGGCGTGGTCCAGCACGACCTTCCCGCGCACCGAGAGTCTGGGTCCCCTTTGCGACCTCTCGACTTTGCAGGGCGCGGTGAGCCCGGTCGCCGTTTCTCTCTCGCACTTTGAGGCGCTGGCGGGCGATGCCGAGTCGCTCGTGGTCTGGGACACGGCTTCCGAGTTCGACAATCTCGGTTTTGAGGTGTGGCGCCGTCTCGCGGGCGAGAGTGACTTCCAGCGCGTCAGTCCCGGCATTATTCTCGGTCATGGAACAACGGATCTCGCAGCGCACTACGCCTTCAAAGACGCACCGCTTTCAAACGGTGTCACGGCGGAATATCTGCTTGCGGATATTGACCTCGACGGGGTCACCACCTGGCACGGGCCTGTTGAGGCCACGCCCGAGGCCAGCCTCCCCGCACTCCCCCTCGACCCGGCTGAGTTTGCCCCCGTCCTCCCCGTGTTGACCGCGTCGGAAACGCTGCTCACGGTGGCGGGAACTGGCGTGGGGACGACAGGAGGAAGCGCTGGAAGCGCCCCGACCGCCACTTCTCCGGCGACCGCCAGCGGCGCATTGGCGCCGCCCATCGACAACGGCAGCTTCCAGGTGGTCGAACAGGACGCTGGCGGCGTTGTCCTCGATATCCACCTTCCTACGGTGACGCTCAGCAGCGTCATGGTGCGCGGCAAGGCCTATACGCAGGTCCAAGCCTCCGGATTCGACTCGACCCTCGCGCCGGGACTGCCGCAGCTTCCTTCACATACATTCTGGGTGGAAGTGCCCGACCGAACCCGCTTCGAAGCCAGCGTGCTTGAACGAGAAGGCAGCGCGCAAACCCTTTCGGCGCCGGTCGTGCCGGTGGCCGGCACGGCGATCTCGGGCACGACCGTCACGCCGAGTCGTCCCACACCGAACCCCGCCGCGTATGCGAGCAGCTCGCCCTACCCGGCGGCACCGGTCGAAATCTCAGGCAGCGTCGCCTCGGAGTCGGGCGGGCGCCTTCTCGCGGTGCGCGTGAACCCTGCGCGGTTCACAGCTGCGACCGAAACCCTTAACGTCGATAGCCACCTGAGTGTCCGCATCGACGCTCTCGGGCCAGAGCCGCTCGCGGCCGCCGGCGCTGCGCCGAGTGCGGTCGCGGCAAACATCGAGGCGCTCGCAGCGTCGCCGGGAATCAAGATCGGGGTCGTGGGCGTAGGGCTCGTGCGTGTCGACGTGGCTTCACTCGTCGCCGCTGGGCTGGATCCGGCTTCGGACCCTCGTGAGCTTCATCTCTACCGCAACGGAATTGAGCTCGCGATCGAGGTCGACGGGGAGGCCAGCGGAAGGCTCGATCCCTCAGGGGCTCTTTACTTCCATTCGGAGGGGCTCGATACGCGGTACAGCGATGAGGCGGTGTATTTCCTGCTCCCCGCCAACACGCTCGGACAAAGAACGGCGCACCTGGCGGAAGTCCCGTCGGCGGGTCCCGCGGTGTTTGACATCCCTGCCCACGCCCACGACGCCGTGAAGTCGACGTACCTTCCGGCCGTCACGACCAGCGACGCGGATCACTTTGTCGGTCCCTATGTCTTCGACCAGCCCGTGACCCGGAACGTCGCGACTCCAGGTGCAACCGGGGCCGGGGCGAGTCTCCGCGTCCGCCTGCGCGGGGGCACGAGCTATCCGGATATCTCGCTCGATCATCATTTCGGTGTTCAGGTCTCCGGGGTGGACGTGCTCGACGTGCGTTTCGACGGTACCGACGAGTTCGACGAGACGGTCGCGCTCCCCGCCGGACTTGTCGTCGATGGCGAGACCGCAGTCGAGATCGTGCCCAAATTCGACTCCGGTGCGCCCTTCGACCTGATCTACCTCGATTCGATCGATCTTGACTATCGTCGCGACACCCAGCTTCGAGCGGCTGACGGTGGGCGACTCCAGATCCCGCTGGATACGCCGGGGGTGGTTGCGCTCGGCGGCCTGGTCGCTCCCGACGTACGGCTCTGGGATGTGACTGACCCGACAACGCCCGCTGCGATTGTCGGGGCCTGGGTAGGCTCGGGTAGTTATACGTTCGAAGGGACCGCCGGGCACCTCTATCAAGCCGCCACATCAACAGGCCTGCTCCCCGCCTCGAGCCTTCGCCGGAACATCCCGTCCTCCTGGATCGCGCGCGGTGGGGCAGATTGGCTGGCCATCGCGCCCGCAAGTCTCATTCCGTCGCTCAAGCCTCTCGCAGCTCGCCGCGAGGCACAGGGCTTGCGCACGGCCATCGTCGATATCGAAGACGTCTACGATGAGATCAGCGGCGGCGAATTCACGCCGGTTGCGATTCAGGACTTTGTGCGACGGATCGCAAAATCCTGGCATCCGGCTCCCCGCTACTTGCTGCTCGTCGGCAGCGCGACCTACGACTACCGCAACTACCTGGGCGGGGCGGGCATCAACCTTGTCCCGACGATGCTCGTAGACACAACCTTCGTGGAAGCCGCCGACGATGCCTACTTTGGCACACTCGACGATACCCACGTCGCACCCGATCTCTTCGTGGGCCGGATCCCCGCGACGACACCTGCGGAGCTCGATGCGATCGTCGCCAAGCTCTTGAAATACGAACGCGACGCGAGTGGACGGGGAGCGCTCGACGAGGCGTGGCGCTCGAAGGCCCTGCTTGTCGCAGACAACGGGCCTGGGTCGGGCGATCCGGCGGAAGCGGCGCAGTTCGAGGGGGCACTTGCCGGGGTGATGAGCGAGCTCTCTCCCGATGTGGCGACAACGCCGGTTGTGTTGCGCGAACTTCCCGCGGTGAACCTCGGCCCTATCGCCAACGCCGCCATCGACAATGCATTGACCGGGGGGGTGGCACTCGCGTTCTACGCCGGCCATGGCGGGGCGCAGGTGTGGTCCGACAAGCTGATCTTCGGCTCTGGGGACATCGCGGCGGTGGCCGATGGTTCGACGCTTCCGGCCTTTGTCGTGCTCGGTTGCCTCAATGCCTTCTTCGACGCCCCGAATGAGGCTTCCCTGAGCCAAATCGCGCTTTCCGCACCGGACCGCGGCGCGGTCGCGTTCATCGCTTCGACGACAGTGACGGCGTTCGCGGGAGACGACGTCTTTGCGCGGGGCTTGGCGCAGCGCATCTTTGGCGCCAACGTCCGAAGAGTCGGCGAGGCAGTCACTCAGGCCAAGCAGGCCATGGCGACAAGCCCCGGCGCGGAGGACGTCCTTAGGAGCTTCGTTCTCCTGGGGGATCCGGCAACCGCGCTCGGCATCCCAAAGTTCCCGATCGCGAACCCCGGCCCAAGCCAGAAGACCGATCCCTGGACTCCTGTCGTGCTCAACGGCAGCCAAAGCTCGTCGCCGAGCGGGGGACGGCTTACCTACCTGTGGCAGATTGTGGCTGAGCCCGTGGGGGGCAACGGCATCCTGGCGAAGGAAGAGACCGCGCATCCGACATTCCTCGGCGGTACGCCAGGAACCTACACCCTGGAGCTCACCGTGAGCGACGGACAGCGTCGAAGCGTCCCCGCTACGGTCTCCGTCGACGTCAACCCAAGCACGTCGCCGTTCGCTTGCGCCAAGAGCTCCACCAGCCCGGGAACGCAGCTTACGAGCGCAGATGCGCTCTATCTCCTCCTCCCCCTGCTTGCCGCCCGCACCGTGCGCCGGACGCGGAAGTGGGCGGGAGCGACGCGTGCACGGGCCTCCGCGGCGCGCTGACTGCACGCGGAACCGCGCGGGGATCGTGAAATCCTGTGAGGACGTCCAGGCGGCGCTTGGTGCGTTGGACATTTTTGTCGGGCCCACCATGAGAATCCCCTGCGCTAGCTCCGGCGCCTGGCGGATCGCTTACCGCTCGGACATTGACAGATATGGATCTATTGAGTGATTGACCTCGAGCGTGGAGGACGAGGCTCATGAAGACGCTCGCGGGTAAGCGCGCGCTCATTACCGGCGCTGCCTCGGGGATTGGGAAGTCTATCGCACAGCGGCTCGCTGCCGAGAACGCAGAACTTCTTCTGCTTGACCAAAACGAGAGGCTCTTGGGAGAGACGGCTGCCGAGCTCACCGCGAACGGCAGACGAGTCCGTACCTACGTCTGGGACGTCGCCGATACCAGGAACATCTCGGCGATCCGCGACCAAGTCCAGCGCGACGGCGGGCCGATTGATCTCCTGGTGAACAATGCGGGGCTGGTCTACGGCGGGCCATTCCTCGAGGTACCTCTCGAAAGGCACCTCGCCACCTACCGCGTGAACACGCTCGCTGTGGTTGCGCTTACGCACACGTTTTTGCCGGATCTCATCGCCGGAGGCGACGGCCACGTTGTGAACGTGGCAAGTGCCTCCGGGTTTATCGGCCTGCCGTTCGGCGCCACCTACGCTTCGAGCAAATGGGCAGTGCTCGGATTCTCAGAGTCACTCGCGCTGGAGCTCGCGCTCGAGGGTCACCGTCACGTTCACGTAACTGCAGTCTGCCCGAGTTACGTAGGGACGGGCCTTTTCGAAGGTGTCCGGCCGCCCTTCGCGACCCAGCTGCTGACCGCCGACCACGTGGCTCTTCTCACGGTTCGCGCTGTGCTCAGGAACCAGTTTTATGTTCGGACGCCGTGGATCGTCCAGATGACTCCGCTCATGAAGGCAATCACCCCCTTCAGGTGGTTCTACCGCGGGGCGGCTCTTCTCGGCGTGAACACGAGCATGCTCCACTGGCGAGGTCGCGCTTCGAGCGAAGGATGAGGGAACCGGGGTGCTGCGCAACTCCCCGGCTGCCAAGCCAACCCGAAGAGGGGCTCCTTGCCGATCGTGAACTCGCGGGCGGCCCCTGAAGCTGGCAGCGATTGTCGAGACAGGCAGGGGTGGGCACGCTGCAGCGCAGCATGCGCCCCCCTTCTTAAGCTCAACCTGCGCAGCATCAAACCAACGCCGCGCCTGCGGTGGCGGCTCCGTGGGCCTACCCCCCTAGCGTGCGCGACGCGGCTTGCCTCTTCCGAGAAGAAGCCAATCCAGCGACACCTTCTCTTTTAGGGCGAGCGTAAGGAGGAAGTTCGGGTGCGGGGTCGTACCGGCTTCGTAACGATTCACGTTTTGCTGGAAAACTCCGAGTTCGCGAGCGAATTGACGTTGCGAGCGCCCCCCACGCACCTTTGCAAGTCGCACCGGAAGCTGCTTCACGAGACTTCTCACCTCTGAGGACGCCATACTCATAGTTCTCCTTTTCTGATGCGGAATAGGCGAGCTACCCGCTCGATCTGATGGTTCCCGTGAGCAAGTCCCCGGAGGGGATCGCTCGTCAATCGACCAGCGTGGGCACCGAAATCCGTGACGCAGTCGCGAGCCCGGCCCTCAATGCCAGCACCGTTTCGCGTTCTCCTTGAACACCCACTGACCACTTCACGGCCTCGGCGGGCCCGAACCCCTTCGGAGTTCCGCCGAGAGCTGAGCGCTACACAACCTCTATCCTCATGGAACGAGAGATAGGGAGGGTCGGTTGACACGAACTCCGAGGCCCTCCCGTCCTCGGAGGTCTCGGAGGGTTGGGCCAAACTGCGGGAGGCACAGGAAGTTGAGTGGTGGCTCTCTTCAGGTTGAGCCACTGACGGCGCGGCGCAGCGCGACGGGGGGGAGCACCGGTGGCCTTCCATGCAGATCAGGAATGCCGCCACGCAATGCACCGCCGAGCGACACCCGAAGCCATTCTGCATTGGCTGCGCCCCTGGGCCGGCGCCAGGAGGGATTGACCTTAGCCACTTGGTGAGTCACTCGCCGGGCTCGATCCGTGGCTTCGTGGTGCCGCCACCACGCTCACTCGTGGACGCCGCGCATGGATTTCTCCACCGCTTCTGCAAAAGTAGAGGCGAGCAATGTCTCAGCACTCCGTTTCCAGCGCCGAGATCCATGCTCCCCTCTCAGCGAGCGTCGGCGACGCAAAGCGTCCTTCGCCAGCCCCTTCAGGGCAGACCTTGATTCCTGATCCGAGACGGAAGGGTCCGCTCCAACTTGGCCTCCTCTCCTTCTGCATGCTCGTGCTTGCACTCGTCCCTTCGAACTCCGGACGTGCGGCCGCCCCACTCGGGGTGGGAGGTCGCGAAGATCATCTCCTGCTCCGGACAGAGGCCGCATGCGTGGAAGTGAACCTCGCCGCCTACCGGCTTCGGATTGTCGGCCCCACAGGCGAGCCCCTCTTCACGCGCGAGGAAGCCGCAGGTGGGGTCTTCTACGAGCGAAGTGGATCGGTTCACCATCTGACCCGTGTGCTAAGGATCGAGAAGGCGGCACAGGTTGCCGCGCTGACCGTCGATACCGATGAGGGCAGTCCCGCAACCGTCACACTGCATTGGCTTACACCGCGGACCCTTGAGGTCACGGTCCAGCCCGCCAACCCGACAACGCTCACCGCATTCGGTGACCGCTTCTCCTCACCCAAGGATGA
>DAIOWK010000009.1:1620-28821 GCA_036758525.1 Myxococcota bacterium | reverse complement strand
AGCGCCAGTACAGGCGGAAGCCTTGTCGGTGCCAGCGGACCACGGTCTCCGGGCGCACGAGGAGGAGTCCTTCACGCCATCCCGGCCAAAGCTGCGAAAGCCAGGACCAGAGCACCCGGTCGGAGGTCTAAAAAGAGGACGCGCTTCCGGCGCACTGGCGCTTGAGGACGAGCCGCTGGTGGCGAAGCGCGAGAACCTCGGCTTGGAGCTGCGCGCGAGACCACAGCAGAGATCGAATCGCAGCCAGAAGAGCCAGAAGGGCAGGGCACGCCATCGAAGGCACGTTGACCCAGCGCGACGAAAACATCAATCATTTCACTGCGGACGAGAATTCGGAAGGCACAAGTAACAGATAGGATCCACCTATGGAGCACCGCGCCAGTCCCCGACCCTACCAAGGCCCGGCAAGCTCATTTGAGCTGCCGGGCCGTCTTCATTCTGAGCCTTCAGGAACTGCTGGACCATCGTATGGTCCGCGCCGACTCCGGCACCGCCTCGTACCACTACCTCTTGACCTTGATCTTCACGCCTCCCGCATCGAGTGAAAGCTTTAGGCCTTGGGTAGTCGAGACGCTATCGATCACAACGCCATTTTGATTTTTCATTGTGACGACACTGGCACCGCCACCAACAGTTGCTCCGGTGCCCGCCGCTGTGTAATTGCCGTCGAAGTCCTCGATCTTAGCCAGGTTGTAAACCGATCCTGACGCCGTGGTGGCCGTTGCCCCCACCGAAGCGCCGGCGGAAAGACCGCTTACCGTGATCGGATACTTTACGCCCTTGTAGGTAAGGGTCCCATTCCCCCAGGAGTAACCAATACCGGCCGCAACCGAGCCACCGCTGAATTCCACAGTTCCATCGGGCGCCTTGTCTGCATAGGCGCTTGCGACGAACAACGCTAGTGCTCCAGCGATGGCGATACCCTTGATTCCAAGTCGAATTCGCATCATCCCTCTTTTCCCTCGCTCCGATTGAGCGATTATACGCGCCAGTGTGGCGACATGCAGTCTAGTATGTCCTCGATGTGAGGAGATGATGAATACATTCGTCGAATAGCTCTCGATCGCGCCCGAAGTTCTTGGCGAGCGCTTTGCGGCGGTTTGCCTCACGCTGCCACCTTTTGCCTCAATGTAGGAAAAGGGGTCGGAGTGCATCGTCGCCCGAATTGGGCGTCAATCACAGTCGAAAAGAATGCCAACTGCTTGGGCAGACTCAAGGCTTGTGTGCGTAAGCTCGGGCAGATCGTCTCGAACAAACACCTGCGCGCGGACAATGGCCTCTTCGATCTCGATGCAGGTGTCACGATCCACGACTGCACGCCTGCACCAGCTGCAGATCCTGAGGAAGTCACCGGCGTTCTCCTTCGAGCCGACCCGGGGTAGGACGGGCTTTCGATGTTCCTGATGTACCAGCTGAGAACGAAATCCGACAGCGCCGCTGCCCCTCAGGGTGAGCGTGAGCTCCATGAGTAGTCGATGCTGCTTCGTGGCCTTGACACGGTCCGCCAAAAAAAGAGATCAAGGACTTCGCCGCCGTCGCGATGGTAGTATCGTCTCAATCTATTCCGACAACGTTTACCAGTCCTACGATCTCGACTTCATCCAGACAGGCCTCGCACGCAAGACCGATGCCGCCATGGAAGAGCTTGGCTTCGCTAAGCAAGGACGGCACTGGATTCATCCGCGCACGGCGTTCCTGGTCGAGTTCCCACGCCGGCATGACGGACCGCTTCGCGTTCGAGGAGTATAAGAAGCTGTTCGATCCTTACGAGCGCGTCTGATGTCCCGAGCTAGGAGCCACCGGACGCCGCTGCAAAGTCGGGCGGCAGCCGCCCGTCGCGCCGCATCCTCCGCCACTGATCGGGCCTGAACCAGTACTCCTCGCTCGGCAGGTCCGTGCGGGCTGCAATCCGCTCCTGCACCGCCGCGGGTGTGTCGGCGCCGAGGTTGGTCAGATAGGGGACGACGGATCGTCGGAGCTTCCGATACTCCTGGTAGCGTGCGAATACGAACCCGAAGGGGTTGACGCCGTGCTCCGTGACATTCTGGTTCCACTGTCCCAGCCCGAAGCCCGATCCCCCGTAGCGGGGCATGCTGAAGTCGAGCACGGTCCAGTCGTCGGTCGTCGGCGGGACGTCGCGGACGAAGTCGGCGAACGTCGCCTCGTCGAACGTGAAGAACGACAGGAGATGGTCGACGTCCCGCACGCGCGAGAGAAGCATGTCCTGGTGAACCCGCGGCTCGGCCAGGCGCGCCTTGAGCTTCTGGTAGTCGATCCGCAGCGGTTGGCGGGAGCCCACCAACAGGGCCGTTCCGCCGTCGAGCTGCCACCACATGGTGACGTGCGGGAACACGTCGGCGAAGGCGCGAAACAGCCGGCGCTCGTCGTCGAGCGGGGCGTTGGCCGTCGGGATCCACTGCATCATGAGGCCATTGGGGGCGAGGCGAGCGAGGGCCGCGCGGTAGAACTCGACGGTGTAGAGGTTGATGACGCCAGCCGTGAACGTCTCCGGTGGCTCGAGCAGGATCACGTCGTACGTCTCGCGGGTGGTCATCAGGAAATTCCGCCCATCGTCGATGATCGTCCTGACCTTGGGGTGCTCGAGGACGTCGTCGTTGGTCCAGAACAGCGGCCCGGCGTCCAGGACGTGCGGGCTCAGCTCGACGTTGTCGACGCGCTCGAGCTCCGTGTGCGCGGCGACTGCCGACAGGCTGTTGCCGACACCAAAGCAGATGTGGAGCACGCGCCGCGGCGTGCCGGGGTGCAGCAGCATCGGCAGGTGGCCGAGGAAGAAGTTCGTGCCATAGGTGCTGGTTGCGGCGGTGCCGCGCTGGTCTTCGTAGATGATCGCCCGTTGCCCGAAGCCCTCCTGGACGCCGACCGTGTCGGTCGCGCCCTCCTTGTAGAAGACGAGGTGCTGGTTCTCCGCCTGCACGAAGGTTCGGCGGAACACATCGTCGGTCGTCACGGCGAGGGAGCCCACCAGCGCCGTCGCCACAACAGCGCCCGCCGCGACACGGGCAGCTGTGCCGGTGACGGCCGCGACGGCGACGACGCCGGCCGCGCCGAAGCTGAGCGCGAGGAGGAGGCGATTGGTGCCCGACATCCCCAAGGTGGGGATCAGGACGAACGCGCAGCCGAGCGAACCCAGCACGGCGCCCAGGGTGTTGACCGCGTAGACCCGTCCGACCGCCGGGCCGAGCCGCTGGTGCGCTCGCGCATAGAGGGCGGTCGCGAGCGGAAAGAGTGCCCCGAGGAAGATTGCCACCGGCAGGAGCAGCACGGCGGCCCCGACGAACATCGAGACCAGCGCGCGCGGGAACGAGGTCACCGTCGTCGTCCCGAACAGGAGGCCGTACACGCCGCGCAGGTGCGGGAACGGGACGACGGCCACCGCGAGCCCGATGCCCACACTCCCCTGGAGCAGCGCGAACACGACGAGTGGGCGATGGCGTCGCGCGAGGAACGTCGTGAAGAAGAAGCTGCCCAGGGCGATGCCCGAGAGAAACGTCGCCAGCATCGTGGTAAACGCGTAGGTCGAATTGTAGAGATAGCGAAGCAGGGCGCGGCTCCAGAGCACCTCGGCCGCGAGCGACACGAAGCCGGACAGGCCGGCGCAGAGGAGCACGAGACGCGCGAGGGCCGGACGGAGGGCGGTCGCTTCCTCCGTCGGGGCGCTACGCCCGGGCGTCGCCGGACGAGGTGCCGATCGCCACGCCAGCACCGCGACCGCCGCGGCGAGCAGCACATTCAGCAACGCCGCGACTCGGTTGGTTCCCGACAGTCCCAGGCGCTCGAGCAGGACGAAGCCGGCGAGCACGCAGCCAGCGATCGCGCCGGCGGTGTTCACGAAGTAGAGCACGCCCGCCCCCCGGGCGACGTCGTCTCGTTCACGAACCCAGTGGCTCACGAGCACCGGATAGGTGCCGCCCATCAGCGTCGTCGGAACCAGCAGGACAAGGGCGGCTAGCAGTGCCCGGCCGAGCGAGAACACGGGGTACGACAGGTCGAGGTGGGCGAGCCCGATGTAGAGGGGTCGCAGCGCCGCCAGGAGCATGGGAACCAGGAGGGCGTAAACACCGATACCGGTCTCGAGGAGGGCGTAGAGCAGCAGCGGCCGGCGGTGGTGACCGGCCACTCGGCCGAGCACATAGCTCCCGAGCGCGAGGCCGCCCATGAACGTCGCAAGGACAGTCGAGATCGCGTACGTCGTGACACCGAAGACCAAGGACAGCTGGCGCGTCCACAGCACCTCGTAGAGCAGGCCGGCGGCGCCCGAGCAGAAGAAGATCGACAGGGTGAGGGCCGCGGTCACGGCGAGCGAATGTATCAGGAGTCGAGCCGCATGCACGACATCCGCGCCCGTCGTTGCGGCATTTTCAAGCGGAAGCCCAAGCAGGGGAGGAAGGAACCCAAGGATGACGAGGGGGACTTAGTACAGTTGTGCGTGCGGCTATCTACGCCCGGATGTCCACCGACAAGCAATCCACCGACTCGCCGGCCGATCAGATCGCTCGCTGCCGCGAGTTCGCCGTGGGTCGTGGCTGGAAAGTGCTGGAACCCCTTGTCATCGAAGACGCCGGTGTATCGGGCGCTTCTCGGCACAATCGTCCAAAGCTTCTTCAACTTATCGCGCGTATTTCGGAGTGGGACGTCCTCTTGTGCTGGGAGTTCTTGCGGCTAGGGCGTGACTCTGAGAACCTCGGCTGGATCCGGAACAGTCTCCGCGTCGCCAAGAAGACTGCGCACGAAGTCACAACCAGGCTCGACATCTTCAACCTCGGCTCGAAGGTGATGGGCATCCTCGCCGAGGAGTATCTCGTGAAGCTCCGGGCAGACACGCATCGAGGGCTATAGGGTGGGGCGGAACGCGGTCTCCACGCCGGAGAACTCCCCTTCGGCTATCGAACAGAGGAGATCCCGAGCAGCCGCACGGATTCCCCACGGTCGCACCATCTCGGCCGGTCACCGCCTTGTAATTGATGAGCCCCAATCGGTGGTTGTGTGGCGGATCTTCGAGCAGTTCGCGAGGGGGGAGGGGCTGCGGTCCGTTGCTCGCCGGTTCAACGCCGAGGGCGTCCACCCACTCCGCCCGCGATCGATGGCAGGCCGTGGGCGAGCGTCATGGTCTGCGTCCGCGCTCCAGGCCCTGCTGCAGAACCCGCTGTATCGCGGTGAGCTGATCTGGAACAGGAGTGAGTGGATCAAGGACCACGCGACGGGCAAGCGGCGGCGCTTCGAGCGCCCCGAGAGCGAATGGATACGCCGAGAGGTGCCCGATCTGGCAATCGTCTCGCGGGACTGTGAGAGCGCGTTCAGGCGGTGAAGTACCAGCGCCGGTCGATCTGCGTGACGAAGCCGGGAGGGGCTCACGACCCGTGCGGGCGCCGGCCACCGCTCGCGCGGGCGCTACCTCTTTTCGGGACTCCTCGCGTGTGCCCAGTGCCACGGAAGCTTCTTCGACCTGCACGGGAAGGGCTTCCTTAGGCTGCGGATGGCATCGTGACCGCGGTCCGGAAGTCTGCGCAAGTATCCTCCGCGTGGCGGCGTCTGCGCTTGAGGAGCGTGTGCTCGGTACGGTGCGCGAGCGCGTCCTAGTGCCCGACGTTGTGGCGTACGCGGTGCCTTCGAGACCTTCTCGGAGGGCATGCGCCAGGAGTCGAGCCTCCCGGTGCGCCTCGAGAAGGTTGACGCGGAGCTGGGGAACTTGGCGCGCTTTGCTGCCAAAACTGGGAGAGCGGACGAGGCCGCCGATCTCGGCGCTGTGCAGCTGACGAGAATCGACGCCGAGGCCTTCGGCGCGATGGCCGAGGAACGCGTACTCGAGCTGCGGCGCGCTCTGGACCTTTCCCCGGACCGCGGTTGGTCGCTCTTCCTGTCTCTTCTAGGCGACCGGCGAATGCTCTCCTGGGCGACCGGCGGATGCGCGTGGGCGCGGATCCGGAGCATGGGTTCCGAGTCGAGGGCGTCTTCGACCTAGGCCTAGATATGGAGCCGGCGCGGAACCGAGAGGGTCGCCGGGCCGGTCGCGCGTTTGGTCGCGGGGGGGGCGCTATGACGGCCGAGCCGGCCCGTATTGCTCGACGGCTGCGGGACTGCGCTCCTCGCGGCGTGAAGCCGCAGGGCGCGACACTGCGCAGAATCGCGCTACGGCGCGGGCGACGCGCTATCCGAGCCAGCTGCCTCGCGCACGGCGGCGTCGGACGGCGAGGCCCGCAATACCCGGCGAGAGGAGTGCTATGCGCCCACGCTCGGTCTGCGGCAGAACCCGGAAGGACGCCATCTTGCAGCGGCCAACTTTCTTCGGGAAAGATCGCGCGCAAAGTCTACAGTTTGCCACCGAATCCGAACAAGAGAACCAGAGCGGTGATCAGCGAGCCCGAGAGCATCAGCAACTCAACCGAGTGATCCGTCAGCAGCATCTCACACCTCCGGCTCGGCTCGCTTTTCCGCGCGGCTCCGGCTCCAGTCAGGTTCCTCGCTTCAAGCGGGCCACAACCATTTGTAGATACACCGTACGCGGAGCGGAAGACGAGTAATATCCGCAGATCCAGGGAGATGGCGCGCCGAGAGTGGGGATTCGAGACGCGCGCCGCCACGCCCGCCAACGTAGGCACCGAGCCTCGGTCTACGAGCAGGGGCCGACGTGGGCAGTCAGCTACGCCCGGACCCAAACGTCACCAGGAGTGGCTGGCGATTGCGATTAACTCTGGGCGTGAAAGGAGTGCGTGGAGCCGGACGGCACCCGGACCGAAGCCCTGTGCCCGCGCTGGCGTTCAGGGCGCTACGCCGAGGCGCGCTCTCCGGGCGAGGCGCCTCGCGCAGGGGGCTGATGCGCGGTTTTCGCGCTCGACTCTTCGGCGTCGTTCCCGACGCGCGAAGCAGCCGCCAGCGGTCTAAGCGGTCGGCCGTCGGCGCGTGGTGAGCAGAGCAAGCCCGATACCGACGACAAGCAGCGTCGAGGGCTCTGGAACCCCGGGGACGTTTACAGTCTCCGCAGCGGAAATCGAGACAAGTCCGTTCGTCCAGGGTGCCGCCGCCGAGAGTGATGCTCGTATTCGCGAGAATGTTTCCGGCGAAGGCGTTGCTGCACCAAGAGTCGCGGAAGACCCGATCTGCCAGAACACATTATCCGCCGACGCGTCATTTGACAAAACCACCATGGCACCGGCGGGCGTCGTCAGGCCGGTGCCGATCTGGAAGATCCACTGCGCATTGGGATTTCCTTGATCGTTCAGCGTTGGATTTCCGGCCGTCCAAGACGCGGTCGTAGCATATGTGTAAACTCCCGGATTAAGCGTCGCTCCGCCCAAATCTGCGGGTCCGGGCGTGCCGCCCGGAGCGGTCTGCGCTGCAGTGTATGCCGTGCCCGGGTCCGCGTGGGCTTGGCTCGTCACGGCGTTGGCGGCGGTGAACAGGGTGCCGTTGTTGACCACCCCGGGCGGGAATCCGGTCACCGTAGATGTCGGAGAACTGCCCACGTTGCCGTTGTTGATCACCGAGCTGCCGGTGTTGGTCACGCCACTACCGCGGAAGGTGCCGAAAAGAGAGGCCCTCGGAATCTTCACGATTCCGAGGGCTTCATCGGCTAGCGGCGGCCGCTACATCCAATACGACGTCCGATCGAAGCGGGTGTCGCACCTGCGGCGTAGGTCAAGCGCACGACGTCCAGTAAGCAGAAAACCTGAAGGTTTTTCGATATGAACCAGGTCTTTGGAAACGACAGGTGACGAAAAGCGATTTCCTCGGCGTGGAGCGCGGCGAGAAGGGCCAAGACCAAGAGGGCGGGCGGCAGCATCGAAACCGGTAACGCTGGCGAAGGGGCGAGAGGCTGAGATCCTGAGTTGGGTCCCGAGACCGTGCTCCGCCGATCCGACGCGCCGCGGTCATCCCATCGCGGACTGTTCGGCCTCGCCTCGCCCAGGTCCCAGGGAGCCGTAACGCTCACGAATCAGGCGTGTGATTCGTTCGCAAGGTCGATCGCTGCGGCCGGCCCGCCAGTCGGTCTCCATCGAGCGGATCTCTGCCGCGAGTTCCGAATCGCCGATCACCTCTTCGACCCAGCGCGAAAAGTCTCCGTTCGCGAGGTGCTGCTCAAAGCTGTGTGCGTTCCCGGACAGTACATCGGTCAGCTCTTTCAGCGTACGGGCACGTTGACCGGTAGGCACGCCGTCGCGCGAGAACACGAACGCCGCATCATCGGAGACCTGAACCTCCAGATACTTGTGCTTGTGGCGAACGTGAGGGGTCAGACGATTGGCGATGCGGATGCGCAACACGTCCGTCTTAGATTCCTGGGCGCCCGGGAGCAGCAGCACTTCATTCAGCTCGAGGTCGCGCAGCGTTACTGCCCAGTCCTCGGGAGACCACTCCTGAGCCACCAACTTGCGCAACGCTTCCGCCTCAGCTGTGTCGCTCTCCCTCGTGACGAGAAGGGCCTCCACCGAAGAGAGCACTTCGGGGTGCAGCTCAGAAGCCCGATAGGAGATCAGAAAGTAACCACCGTGCTCGAGATCGAGCTGTCCCGTGACGTCTGGATTCCGTAGAAAGTAATGCGCCTCGTCGACGACCACGCGGTGAGGCAGCCCTGTGCGGCGCCGAAGACCGGCGATCCGTTCCAACAGCACGGCGACGCCGGCGCGCTTGTCTTCCTGCGAGAGCTTGCAAAGGTCCACCACTACGCTGACGTCGGGATAGCGTAGGGTGAGCTCGATCTGGTCGAGCGGGAACCCCTTGCCGTCGGCGTTCAGCACGATCACACCGGGCAGGCTCTCGAGCGTGCCATAGTCGCCCTCGGGGTCGATCACGCACACGCAGTAGCCCTGCAGGATCAACTGCTCGCAGAGCAGCCCCGTGAGCCAAGACTTGCCAGACTGCGGGTCGCCGACGATCAGGATATTCCGCCCAAGCCCGGCGAGCGCGAGCGCTTCGCCGCCCGGGAGCAGACCAAGGTACAAAGGCCGGCGGTGCCCGGTCGGTTTGATGTCGAGGGTTGGCTGGGAGATCAGGCGCCGGATGAACGCGGCGACGGCAGCAGGGCTATCGCCCTCCACGATCTCGTCGGCGGCGCGCCGCAGGGCCGGACTACCCCAGGCGACAGCGATACCGATTTCACAGGCACGGAGCATGTCGTGGTCATTCTGCGCATCACCGATGGCCACGGCGTTGTGCAGAGAGATGCGCAGCGTGCGTGCCGCAGCGACCAGGCCAGTACCCTTGCTCACCGCCTCGGGCAATACCATGGCACGCCCACGGTTGAAGACCACCACCAAGGGCAGCTCGAGTTCATGGATCACTGCGAAGACGGACTCGGCATACTGCGAGTGGAACTCGATCAGGCAGGAGCCCGCGAGGAAGGGAATGTTTCGTCGCGTGAGCTCTTGGACGAAAATCGGCTCTGGGGGCTCAGCAAGCAGGGTTGCTCGGCCAGTGCCAGGAAAACTGAGAACCGCGCCGTTTTCTGCAACCACGGCATCGAAGAGGTCCAGGCTGCAGGGCAGGCGCTGGAGGTCCCCGAGGATGCGACCCGTAGCCAGGACCAGCGTGATGTTCTTGCGGCGCGCTTCGATCAGCGCACTCCGCACCTCCGCGTTGAGCTCTCCGTTCTCGGGGTACGGCGTAGTCCTCGCCGGAGATGCCCGTGCAGGCGATTCCGCCCGCAGCCATCGTCTCGAGCCCCACCAAGCCGAAAGGTTCGTGGCTGCTGTTCGCGAGCACGGCATCCGCTCCCCGGAAAAGTACGCGCCGCCACCGGGGCCTTCAGGTTCACTACGTCCACCTCGTGGGTGCCCTCCAGCCGTTCAAGAAGCGCGCGCACACCTGTCTCTTCACCCTTGCGGTCCAGAACCCGCAATCCCGCCAGACGGGCCGCGTCGAGTACCTCGTGCCCGTGCGCCTCGGCGCCGCCGCGGGCGATCAGCAGCGGCCGGTGCCCTTGGCGCTTCAGCTTGCCCACGATCTCGATGGCGCCGAGCCAACGCTTGTCCGGATCGAAACGGGCCATCTTGGCGATGACCGTGCGTCCGCGCAGGCGGCGCCGCAGCTCGCGAACGCCAGCGCGGTCGGGCGGAAGGAAAGAGTCTGCGGACAGGCCATTGGGAATCACGATGGGATCGACGCCGAGGCTCCCCATTCAGTGCTTCATGTAACGGCTCACGGTCGTGATGACCGAGGCCTCAGCGAGGCGGTCCCAATCGATCCGCTCGAAGCCAAACACATTGTTTGCGTTCCAAAGGATGCTCGCGTTCTCTCGGCGTCTCTCCTGCCGCAGCAGCCAGTCAAGGTGAAGGACCGCATTCGCCGTATGCCATTCCTCGGCGAGGATGACCGCGTGGCAGCCTTGGGCGAGGTATGGCCGCAGGACCTCATTCATCAGGTAGTGGCAACGACGCGGCGAAATCAGGGTGCTTGCTCTCCTCGCCGTCGTAGACGCCGCCGTGGTAGCGGCTGATCCATTGGCACCAGCGGTGGAGGTGGAGACGACCGTGTGACTCGTGGCCGGGGAGTGCGGGGTCGCCGACGAACCACAGGTGAGTCTCAAACGCAAGTCCCGCCAGCGCCCGCGATAGACCTTCAATACGGCTCGCGATTCCGCCGGCTCGCGAGTAGCCATCTGGTCCTTCGAAGGAAAAGAGATGGAATTGCGTCGGGGAATTCCTTCCGCGTTTCTCTTGCCCTAGCAGCAACAGGACCTCGGCCATTCGGGGATCACCGGCGCGGTAGATGCTTGTCTGTCGATCAAAGTAAACGCTGTGAGCGTCCCGCGCTTCGCGGCACATAAACTCTCGCAGGGGGTCGTTGAATCTATCGACTTGTATCGCCAAGCCCTCCGGCCTCGCGTGCAGCGCGCAAGCCACCTCCGTCGTCGGAATGCGAAGCGTTCCGGGAGGAAACTCGAGGGCAGGCTTCGGGCGCCCGTCACGCTCCTAACCGCGCCCCCGTCGAGGTTCCTGCGGCAGCGCGGTCGAATCGAACGACGAGGACTCCGCCCTCTTGGCCCCGCCTTTGGGTCGGGTCAGGGTGCCAATCCCAGCTCAGAATCGTCCAGCCATCTTCTCTGGCAGTGACATTGGCGCGGCGCTCGGCGTCTTCCCGATTGCAGGCGGGATAGGCAGAACAAGTCAGGGGAGTTGCCACAACGCCCTCCGTGCGGCGACAAGGAGAAGGGCGAGGCCGATTCGAGACGAACCACCTCTGGGGTTTTGCTGAGGTAGCTTGCTCGGCGGGGGTGCCGTGTCACGAACAGCCTCGCCCCCCTCCCAGTACGCGGCACCCTACGCTCGCGCCCGCGCGCAGCGCGCAAGGCACCTCCGCTTTCAAACATTTGCCGCAGAATCGATCCCGCGGGGCACGACCTATTCTCCGCCGGCGGGATAGGCGCGGGAAATCCTCGATTCCAGGTATTTTGAAACCTAAAAGTAGGGAGGCACGTCCGCCCAACGCGGGGTCCAGGGACTCAGGGCTCGAGAATCGAAGCCCTCGGAGGATGGCGGAGGCCATGCCGCCCGACATCTCGATCCAGGCGGCGGCCTTTGGCGAGCGCGGCCTCGATCTCTCTTCTTGTCCGGGCTCCCCGAGTCTCAAGGGAGGGACGGAAAGCGCGAGCAACGAAGCGCGGGTCCGAGGCAGGCTCGGCAGCGGGGCGGATGACGCTCAGGGCAATACCGAACTTCGGCCGCATCGTTTCAGAGGAAGCCCGGATCTGTGCGGCAAGCCCCATCCGATTCAAATCCGAAGCTCATAGAATCGGCGGGCAATGCGATTCGCTTCAAGCACCCAGAAAATGAGCCTGGCGTATTGATCTTCACCGGCGAGATCCACCGCGCGCTCAAGCAACGCTGTGCCTGTACCGCCTCGTTGCCATGAGGGATGGACGTAGAGATGCCTGATTTCAATCGCGTCAGGGGCTGGGTCTGCGATGGGACGCGCGGGACACAGGCGGACAAAGCCCACGACCTGTTCGTCGAGCTCCGCCACGACGCTGTGGACGCCAGGGCCGAAGATCCAATCGGCCCAGAGTACGGCTGTCTGTTCTCGCAAACTCGTCCGCGCAATAGATCTTGCTCTCGCGCTCCCGCTCTCTCCGATCCCGGAGACTCCGGGCGAGCGCTAGCTCCAGATCCAAAAATGCCTCGCACGCACGGGGAGGTACAGGCCATCGTGACCCGGGGCCTGATACTCCGCGGACACCACGTCCCAACGGGAGCCCTGTGCCTTCCGGAAATGTCATCGGTCACCATTCAAGCTGCCAGCCGCTAAGTAGCGGGCATAGCTCGAGCCGATCCGGTAGACCTGCCGCTCGTTTAGAGCGATCACATGATCCAAGCACTCGCGGCGCAAGGACCCCACGAACCGCTCGGCATAGGCATTTTGCCAAGGCGAGCGCGGAGCGATCAGAACCTCCGTCAGACCCATGCCTGCGACCCGCCGCTGGAACTCCGTTCCGTAGATCGCGATCCCCAAGGACTCGGCCCTGGGGATCTCGCTAGGTCAGGTAGCGGGGGGGTGCTATGGCGCGGCCGAGCCGGCCCGTATTGCTCGACGGCTGCGGAGGACCTTGCTCCTCGCGGCGTGACGCCGCAGGGCGCGACACTGCGCAGTAATCGCGCTACGGCGGACTCACCGAGCGATGCATGTCGCGCATGGCGGCGTCGGACGGCGACGCATCTGACAGCTAGGTTTGAAGAAGCTGCGCCAGCGCGTAGAACCGAACGACGAGGACGCCACTCTCTGGGCCCAGCGTTCGAGTCGTGTCCGGGTGCCAATCCCCCAGAATCGTCCAGCCCTGTTGTCTGGAAACAAGATTGGCGCGGTCTTCGGCCTCCTCTCGTTCCATGGCGGGATAGGCAGAACATGTGAGGGAAGTCGTCAAAAACGTCCTCCTTGCGTCGACGGCCACATTTGAGAAGAGAGGGCGAGGTTGAGTCGAAAAGGGCCACCTCTGCCGTTGCTCTGAGAGCCTGTTCGGCGGGGGGCCGTGTCACGACCGACCTCGCCCTCGTCCCAGCACACGCCACCCGTGGTGTCGCCGAGTTCTCGGTTTTCCTCGGGCACGAAACAGTTCAGCGCCTACCAGAGCGCCAGACCGAACTCTTGCTAACGCCGCTGAGTGGATCGCGAGAGCAGGTGCGCGCTCATGCAAACGATGGCTCCGCAGCCATTGGGACACTGACGCTCCAGGGATTCGCTCAGCTGGGCGGCTCGCCCAGATTCCACGTAGCCACAGCGACGGCACTTGATTTCGTATCCGATTTCATAGCCCCTGGGGGCTACGAGTGTTCCGGTCGAGAGGGGAAGTGTGACAGTGGCCAAGGGGATCCTCCTCATGGGACTGCGCAAGGAGGCATGATCTCCGGAGGGCCAGCGGATCGACAATCCCCAGATCCAGGGAGATTGGGAACCCAAAATGGGTAAGTGGGAGCGCCCCGGAACCGTCGCGATTCCGAGGGCTTCGTCAGGTAGCGGGGGGCGCTTTGGCCCTACCGAACAGAGCCCAAGGCCTTCGCCACGGATTTCCTGCTGGCCGCGTGATGGCGTCACAGGTTCTGCTCTTGTTCATCCTTCTTCTTCACTATTCACCACAAGCCCTTAGATTTTCAGCGCTCTATGACTTCCCGCAGCTCTCGTCTTCCTGAAGGCGCCTGCCTTCCAAAAGATTCCTTCCCTGTGCTAGCCGGAGTTATGGCTCTCCTCAACTGTGCCGCCAAGCTCGACATAATATCCGCTGGGCAAGCTCGCATTCAGTACCGTGAGCTTCGGCGCTAGCTCCTGCACGACCGTGGCCGCCTGCATGTCTGGGAGCGGTGTCGGCTTGCACCGTCACCGTGGGCCGCCGGTCCCGACGCCAGACGATGGGATATTCCTGGCCCGTAACGCCGGGGATGGCCCGGAGATCCCGCAGAGAGTTGTCAGAATCGGAGGTTCTCGGACGTCGGATCCCCGCTTATCCGCCCTTTCCGCCGGGGACCTGGTTGAAGGCCTCGGCGTCGAAGGACGTCGGGATCGGCACGGGCGCGTAGCGTAGGCGGCGCCGAGTACGCTGGCACCCGCGTCGCCGCTCGTTTGCGATTCAAGGCGCCTCTCGCGGCGGTCGATATCCGCCGGCAAGGAGAGGTGCGTGACGTGTGCCGGATCCCCGCCGACCAGACCCGCGCGCGCTGCGATGGCGCTCGCGACCTGCCTGTGCGCCGCCGCGATCGCCGGCTGCGCGTCGCCGCTCGCGCTGACGCGAGGGCTGAGCCGCGTCGAGGGAGAGGTGCGCGTCTCCGGCGGGCGCGAGTCGCTCCAGAAGCTCGGCCCGGTGGTGGTCTACCTCGAGGGTCGAGGCGAGCTCGATGCGCCCGGCGCGGGAACGCTGACCCTCTCCGATCTGCGTCGCGACGGCCTCGGTCACGACCTCGTCGTGCTGACGCGCGGCCAGTCGCTCCGCTTCGTGAGCCAGAGCGGCGTTGCGCATCGCCTCTTCGCCATTCGTGGACCCGAGCGCCTCGACGTGGAGGTGACCGAGGGTGGGGAGTCGCGGGTCGTGCCGATGGAGCACACGGGCTGGACGCGCTTCTACTGCTCGCTGCACCCGGACGAGATCTGGGACGTGTTCGTGTCGCCCTCTCCGCACTTCGCGCTGCTCGATCCGGAGGGCGCCTATCGCATCGACAACGTGCCGCGCGGCGACTACGCGCTCTCGATCTGGAGCCTGGCGGTGAACGGCGCCGTCAGGCGCGTGCACGTCGGATTCCGGACCTCGGCGCTCGAGCCGATCTGGCTGGATCCGGCCAAGCTCCACCCGTGAGAGCACCGCGTTTCTCGGTCGCCGCGCGTCTCATGCTCCTGATGGCCGCGCTGGCAGGCGGGTCGATCGGGCTCGCCCTCGCGCTCCAGGATCGCGCGCTCGGGCGCGACCTCGAAGCCGCGGCCGCCGCGCGCCTCGAGGGCGCATCCTCGGGCGCGCAGCGACTTCTCGCCGACTATCTCGGGGCGTACGCGGTCCACTATGCGGCCGTCTCGTGGACCCCGGAGTTCCGGGCGAACCTCGAGACCGGCACCGGCGCGACACTTCAATACTACGCGCGCTCGCTGCGGGCGCGGGAAGGCTCGGCGGCGGTCGTGTTCCTGCGCCGCGATGGCACGCGCGCAGCCGCGGACGGCGATGCGCGTCTCGTCGCCGCGATGCGCGGCTTCGCGGCGTCGCCCGCGAGCGAGCAGGGGCTTTGCGTCCGCCCCGACTCGGAGTCCGGCGCGCTCGCGGACTCGCGATTCGTCGCCTGCGCGGCCGACGCTGAGTCTCCACAGGCGACGCTGGTTCGCTCTCGAAACGAGGTCTTCGCGGCGGCGCGAGTTCCGCTCGTGACACAGGGACGCGCGCTCGGCTTCCTGATCGCGGCGACGCGCTTCGATCCGGCGACTCTCGGCGTCTGGTCCGAGCTCACCGGGGCACGGCTCGCGTTCGCCGCGCCCGGAGACCCGCCGGCGGCGGCGCTCGAGCGCACGGCGATCGGCTTCGATCGACTCGAGCTGCGCGCGAGCTCCTCGATGGAGAGTGAGCGCACCATGTTGCGTCGCGCGCGGCGCAATCTGGTCGGCGTCGGGATCGCGTCGCTGCTGCTCGCGGTCGCCGCCAGCGCGCTGCTCGCGCAGGGCTTCGTCCGTCCGATCCGCGCCATCCGGCGCGCGACCGAGCTCGTTGGCCAGGGCGAGTTGACGGCTCGCCTCGACATCCGGCGCAACGACGAGATCGGCGACGTGGCCGTGGCCTTCAACGAAACGCTGAGGCGGCTGCAAGAGAGCCGGCGGCGACTGCGGGTCGCGCAGCGGCTCGCGCGCTTCGGCGACTGGAGCCTCGAGCCGGGGACTGACCGGCTCGATGGATCACCGGAGTTCTGGCAGATCGTCGGCCTCGACCCGGCGACCCCGGGGCTCGCCGCGCTGCTCGAACGGATGCACTCGGACGACCGCAAGGCGCTCGAGGCAGCGCTGCGGCGCTGCAGCGCGGCGGGTCACGCGTTCCGGCTCGAGATCCGCACCATCGACCTCTCACCGCGGACGCTGCACGTCCAGGCGCAACGCATCGGCGACGGCGCGCACGCCATCGTCGATGCCTCGGTGCAGGACATCACCGAGCAGCGCGCGGTGGAGCGGCAGATCCGCTACCTCGCCTATCACGACAGCCTCACCGGTCTTGGGAACCGCCGCTTCTTCGAAGAACGCCTCGCGCTCGCGCTCACCGAGGCGCGCCGCCGACGCGAGCCGCTCGCCGTGCTGTTCCTCGACCTAGACCGCTTCAAGAGCATCAACGACTCGCTCGGCCACTCGGCCGGCGACGCGATCCTCCAGGAGATGGCTTCCCGCCTGCTGAGCGAGCTCCAGGCCGCGCCGCGTGCGCGCAAGAGCTCGGAGCCGGCGCTGGCGCGGCTCGGCGGCGACGAGTTCATGCTGCTGCTGCCGGCCCCGGCCAACGCCGACGCGGCGACCGCCGTCGGGCACGCGATCCTGCGCCGGCTATCGGAGCCGGTCCAGTTCGACGCGCAATCGCTCGTGGTGACGGGCAGCATCGGCGTCGCGATCTGGCCGGACGACGGCGACGACGTCGAGGCCCTGCTCCGCAGCAGCGACACCGCGATGTACGACGCGAAGTCGCGAGGCTCGAACCAGCTGCAGCTCTGCACCGAGAGCCTTACTCTCGGTGCACAGCGGCGTCTGCACCTGGAGATGCGGCTGCGCGAGGCGCTCGAGCGCGAGGACCACCAGCTCCACTACCAGCCTCGCGTGGACGCCCAGACGAGCCGCATCGTCGGCTTCGAGGCGTTGCTGCGCTGGCGCGATCCCGATCTCGGGATCGTGTCGCCTTCGGATTTCGTCCCGATCGCGGAGGATGCGGGGCTGATCAGCTCGCTCGGCCGCTGGGTGCTGCGCCGTGCCGCGGCCCAGGCGAAGGTCTGGCGCGCCGAGGGCCTCGGCAAGCTCGTGGTGTCGGTGAACCTCTCCCCGCTCCAGCTACAGGGCGACTTCGTGCAGATCTTCGACGACGTAATCGCCGAGACCGACGTCGATCCCCGCGCGATCGAGCTCGAGGTGACGGAGAGCGCGGTGATGGAGAACGCCGCGGAAGCCGTCGCGACGCTCGAAGCGCTGCGCGAGCGCGGCGCGCGGATCGCGCTCGACGACTTCGGGACCGGCTACTCGTCGTTCAGCACGCTGCGCGAGCTGCCGATCGACACCTTCAAGATCGATCGCTCCTTCGTGAAGCCGCTGGGCCACGATAACGACGCAGCCGCGCTGGTCGCGGCGATGATCTCGATGGCGCGCGTGCTGCGGCTGCGCGTCGTCGCGGAAGGAGTCGAGGAGGCCGCGCAGTGGGATCTCCTCCAGGAGATGGGTTGCGACGAGCTCCAGGGCTTCCTGTTCTTCGAAGCAGTGGCGCCCACCGAAGCCGGGCTGCTGCTCAAGCAGCGCGCGCGCGCGAAGCGCGCGCGCAAGTCCTGAGGTGCGCTCACACCTCTTCGAGCGCGAGCAGCTCTTCAATCCTCTGGCGGCGGCGGATCAGCCGGGGGCAGCCGCCCTCGACCAGGATCTCCAGCGCGAGGCCGCGGCTGTTGTAGTTGCTGGCCATCGAGGCGGCGTAGGCGCCCGCTGTTCTCAGAACTTGTCAGCGCCATAATGCTTGCCCTCGGCTGCACTTGATCGGTCTCTACGCCGCTTCGCGCCAGACGTAGCCACATTGACCCAGCGCGACGAAAACATCAATCATTTCAATGCGGACGGGAATTCGGAAGGCACAGCGGAGGTTTCTTCCGCCGTGAACCCCGAGGACCATCACCACGACGAAGGCGGGGAGGGATGAGCTTCGCGCGGCATGAAGGAGGCCGGCACCGGAGCCCGCGACGAGCGCCCGATATGAGAACGCACGCTACGCGAGCTCTTCCCCCTCTCTTGCTCTTACCCGACGAGGGGCCATACGCGCGACGAATCGTTGTCGAACGGCAGCTCGACTGGTTCAAGCTGGCTCAGCTCGCACGCGACAGTCGCCACCACTTTTGGAAGCCGTCGCCAGTAGCCCGCGAGCCGTACGTCTGCGTTTGCGCCGAGTTCGGGGTCGGACGCGCACAGAAGAGCCATCCGGCGCCAGCCGTCCACGCACGCGGAGGATGCGAGCCGTACCGTTACCGATCGGACGTCGCGGCGCAGCCCGGTCCGGAGTGCCTTCAACGAGCTCTCCTTGGCGCTCCAGAAGACGGACACGAGCTCCTGCCGGGCCTCAGCTGCAGCGGCTTCTAGGGCAGCCCGCTCCTCGGTAGTCAGGCAATCCGCCAGGAAGCTCGCGCTGCGCGGCTCGATGCCCTCGATGTCACATCCGATCTTTGATCCTCCGGGCGCGAACGCGCAGAGAGCGAGACCTCCGCTGTGGCTGAGTGAGAGCTCGATGGGGAGCGCGGAGCCGTCCACCCACGCCTCGGGTGCGCCGTCATCGGCGGAACGGATCTCGAACTGGGAGAGCGGTCGAGGGTCACGCAGCAGCCGGGCCAGCGCACGCTTCGCCGCGAATCGCCCAAGCCGGAAGTCGGCGCGGCGCTTGGGGATGGGCATGGCCGCGAGCCGTGCGTGCTCCCCGGCTGCGAGCCACGCGTCGCCCGCGGGAACGTCGACGTGGCTGGTGAGGCAGTAGAGCACAGTCATGCAGGGGCCTCCTGCCGCTCGATGCCACGCTCGACTGCATCGATAAGGTAGGGTCGGAGCTGCGCTCCAGGCAGAATCCGATCAAGGGAACCGACCGAAAGCGCCCGCGCAATGCTGTGCACGTGATCGAACTCGTCGGCGAGCTCTGCGAGCTTCTCCGCCCGGATGGCACGATGCAGCTCGGTGCGCCTCCTGCGGAGCCGATTTCGGTCGGGCTCCTGCGCATCAGTGATCTCCTGGTCGGTAGCGGTGATTCTCGGGTCTGCGCTCGTGCGTGCGTCGACTTCGGCGGTGAACACGACAGCGGCGGCCGGGGCGCCACCAATCACCGAGGCGCGAGCACCCTCGATCGCTGCGACTTCGATCCCCTGATTGAGTGCCTTCGAGAAGACCACGTACGCGCCGCCGTGGTAACGGGAGACGACGCAAAACACGATCGGTCCGTAGAAGTTTACCACCGCCCGACCGATCTCCGCGCCATACTCGAGTTGGAGCTCTCGCAGCGATTCGGGAGAGCCGTCAAATCCCGAGAGGTTGGCGAGTACAACAACGGGACGGCGTCCGCTTGCCCCGGAGATCGCGCGCACCACTTTCTTCGAGGAGAGCGGGAAGAGCGTGCCCGCCGTCCACTGGTCCGGCCCGTCCGCCGGCACAAAGCCGAGGCGTGGCAGAGGATGCGACTCAATGCCGATGAGACAGACAGAGTGGCCCCCGAGGCGGGCATCCCAGACCACGGCGGTCTCTGCTCCGAGCATCGCGGACCAACGCTCGAGCGGTGGATGGTCGCGATCGACTGCAGCCGCCATGATGTGGCGGATATCGAAGGGCTTGCGCCGACCAGGATTGCTTTCGTCGGCGAAAATCTCACCGACTGTGGCGAAGTCACCCGATTCGGGCGGGCCGTGCGGGCAGCTCCTCACGTCCCGATCGTACGGATCAGAGGTCATCGCCCGTCGCGGGAAGCGCTCGCCCGGCGAGACGTACGCGAAGGCGTGATGGCGGAGCAGGATGCGACTGGCTTCTGCGACATCCCGTGCGCGATATTGGGCCTCACCGTTTGGACCCATGATGCGATCGAAACCGCCGATCCCCAGATGGTCCTCGGCTGAGACACCACCGGAGTAGTCGAGTGCGCGCTTTCCCGTAAGCACCATAGATGCATCGGCGGTCATCACGAGGACGCCTCGCGTATGCATCAGCATTGTCGCCTCCGCATTCCAGTAGGACTGCGCGCCGACGTTGATACCCGCGACGACGACGTTGACTTCGCCCCCGGCCTGCGTGAACTCGATCACTGCGCGCAGGACCCGCGCGGTCCAATCCATGGTTTCGGTCCCGGTGTCCATCGCAATACGTGCACCGGACGAGACCGCGAACCAATCGACGGGCACCTGAAGATCTCGCGCCAGGCCGAGAGCAGCAACAATGCGCCGGCACTCGGGCTCTGCGAGAGCACCCATGTCGCGGCTAGGATCGCTGGCGATCAGAACGCGTGCCATTCCATCGGGGTGACGGTCGGTGAAGTTGCGCATCACGCCGATCACGAGGTTGGCGAGATTGCGGCCTGGCGGGCGCTCCACTGGCAGGAGCTGATCCGCTTTGTCCAAGTCGTATTCAATGAACTCACCGGGTGGGAATTCGCCCTGTGCCGCTTCGCGGGGTGGCGTCAGCATGCGGATCAACTCATAAGGATATACGAGACCCCGCTGTCGCATCGCGACCACCTTTTGCGTGTAATCCGAGAGCGGCTCGAGGGGCTCCGTGGCCGGGGGGCGGAAGGTAACAGTCGCGAAAGTGCTCGCCGGGTCATCTAGCTCGATTCGCCTCGCATGGAGCTCACCATCCGTCGCCTCCTGCATCGTGACGGCGAGCACTATCTTCTCGAGGCCGAGGTCTTCCATCTCGGAGGAGAGGCGCCGCACGGTATCGATGAGCGGCTGGGGGCCGCACTCGAGGGGTGGCCAGACGTAGAGGAAGACCCGGTTCCAGTGCAGCCGCCGCCGTGTAGCGAGCCGTGATTGGTAGTTCCGGATGCCAGCCAACGCCTCGAGGAGCATCCGCTCTAGGTCAGGCAGGCGAACGATGTACCCACCCGTGTCTCTCACAGGCGTGAGGTCGCGGACCTCGGCGACAGCGAAGAGGCGCTCGTCCCGTGGATTGGTGCGCGCGACCGCGTGGACGACATAAACGTCTTCTGCCGACGATAGGCGCCGGGTCTCGAAGTTGGCGAGCCGCCAGAGATGCAGCCGCTCGGCCATCATCGGATGGAGCCCACGCAAGAACGCGTCCTCAGCGTAGGCCCCGTTGAGGGGCCGGTAAGTAAAGTGCAGCATTCCGCTCATGCCGCGTCCCCGACCCGGACCCGCCACAGCAAAGCACACGCGGTACAGCGGCCGCGGAAATGGAAGCTCGTTCACCAGGGCGTGGAGCTCGCGCTGGGTCTCTTCCGCCGTGGCGCCAGAGCCAACGCGCCAGCTGAAGAGGTCAACCACCACTGGGTGATCCGCGGGCAACTGAGCGAACAGCGGTAGCAGGCGCAGTGCGGCGTTTCGGAGATCGTTGTACGGCGCATAGACGGTGACCACGTGGAAGCGGGATCCCTCGTATTCGTACTCGGCGAGCACGTAGACGTCATCCTGCAGGCGTTCTTGGCGCACGGCGCACAAGTTGCGAAGCCGGTAGTAGCGCCTGAGCAGGACCTCGAGCATCAGCGCGCGCTCCGAAGGCGACGACTCTTGGAACCGCCCCGCCAAGAGGCTCACCAGGGGCTGCGGGCACTCCACCAGTGCGCGGATTCGTTCGTCGCGATCAGGCGCCGAGGGACAGCGCGCCAGATAGTCGAGCTGCGCTTCGGCCGAGGCATAGACGCGGTGGCGGGCCTGCTCGAAAATGGGGCGGTCAAAGCTCCTGTGCCGAAGCTCGCGGGCAAGATCGGCGAGCGCGGGCTCGGTGCGATGGGTGACAGTCACGAAGCGATCGAGGAGCTCCCGGAGGCCGTCTGCGGCCTGCGGCGCCACAGGCCCGGAGCCTCCGAGGCGTCGCTCGAGGATGGAGAGCAGGATGGGCACGTGCCCGGTGACGCGGCGGTGCGCGCGACAGATCCGGAAGAGGCACTCCTCGAGTCCCGAAGAGGGCTCGAGGCTCGTTACGCCGTAGTGTCGAAGCAAACACTCCAGGGAGGCCATAAAACGCGCGGGGAGTGCGCGCCCTCGAGTCTCGACTGAACGCAGGTAAGAGAAGAGGTATCCCTCCGCGCTGCGGCCATCCGGCGCGTTGGGTGTGGCGCGGCCGGGCTGCCGCGTGAAGAGCGCCTCGAGGTCGGCAAAGATTCGCAGGCACTCCTCCTCACAGGCTGCTGAGAGTGCTTGGTCGTCCGAGCCTCCTTCACGAACCGCGGCGGCCCATTCCTCCGCGAGCCGCCGCGCGTCGGATGCGTTGCCGTCGAAGCCGAGGAGCAGGTGGCGGGCGTCGGCAACCACGGCAGCAAGCCGACGGCCGGCTGGCGGGAGCTCCGATCCGATGGCGCGCGCGAAGTCGAGGCTCTCCGTGAGTGGCAGGCTCGACCGCTCTTCCTCGGGGGCCAGGAGCACCAGCGGCGCACCCGCATCGACCTGTACCCCGGCGGCCACTAGGACCTGCCGGACCCGTCCGGGAAAAGGCGCGACGACCGCCATCTCCGTCTTCATCGCCTCGAGCACGACCAAGCGGTCTCCGGCCACGACCGCGTCGCCGGGCCGCGCAACGAGCGCGACGACGACGGCCGGAGCGGGTGCGCGTACAAGGCCTCCCTCGTCCCGCGTGATGCGGTGAGAAACCGTGTCTACCTCGACCTGGACATCTGGACCATGAGCGGCGTACACGACGCGATGGACGCGCTCATCGATTCGGAGAATAAACTCGTGCGAGGAGTGCTGCTCGACGTGCGCACGAATGAGTGGGCCTGGCGTTTGAATCCGATATGTGGAGGGGCCGGTCTTCTGGACGCTCAGCTTGTAGGCGCGACCGCGATATCGAAGCTCGACAGAGTAACCTTCTTCTGCGCGCACCTGAGGACGACCGCGGGCAGCGGACGATAGAAAGCGCGCGAGCTCGACCGCGTGCTCCGCGTCGTAGGCACC
The DNA here is from genome assembly GCA_036758525.1 of Myxococcota bacterium. Classification (GTDB taxonomy): domain Bacteria; phylum Myxococcota_A; class UBA9160; order UBA9160; family UBA9160; genus UBA9160. The sequence continues at coordinate 6,034 of DAIOWK010000009.1, read as the reverse complement.
GATTGCGGCCTGCAGGAGCGCGACCTCCGCGTGTTCCCTGGGCACATGATCTCCGCTCGCGGCGAGGCGATCGAGCCAGCCCACGTCTGTCTCCGACCGCCGAAGCTCACGGCGGCCGAGCAGCGAGAGCAGGAATGCTCGGTTGGTCATTCCACCTCGGATCACCACTGCGAGATCCGCGAGTGCGCGCGACAGGCGAGCCAGCGCTTCTTCACGATTGCGACCGTGCGCGATCACTTTCGCGATCATCGAATCGAACTCGGGTGGCACGACCTGACCTTCGCGTACACCGGTGTCGACGCGCACCCCGGGGCCGGTCGGCAGACGGAAGAGATCAATTGTTCCGGGCGCTGGAGCGAAGTCGTTCTCGGGGTCTTCGGCGTTGAGCCGCACCTCGATCGCATGCCCCCATGGCAACGGCGCGTCGCCTTCGAGGCGTCCGCCACGCGCAACATGGAGCTGGAGCTTCACGAGGTCGACACCGGTCGTCATCTCCGTGACGGGGTGCTCGACCTGAAGGCGCACGTTCACCTCCATGAAGGCAAAGCTGCGTTCCGCGGGATCGAACAGGAATTCCACCGTTCCCGCTCCCGAGTACCCGGCGAGTTGGCCCAGCCGGACAGCGGACTCGCGAAGCGCCCGGTCCTCGTCAGGGGTGAGGACGGGAGAGGGCGACTCCTCGAGCACCTTCTGGTTGTGGCGCTGTACCGTGCAGTCGCGCACCCCGAGGGCCCACACGGTTCCGTACCGATCGCCGACGATCTGCACCTCCGTGTGACGGATGCCGGTCAAGAGGCTCTCCAAAAAGAGGGTTCCATCGCCAAACGCCTTGAGCGCTTCCTCGCGGGCCCCATCCAATGCGAGCCCGAGCTCGGCCTCCGAGCTCACGCGCCGGATTCCGCGTCCGCCGCCGCCCGCAGTGGCCTTCACCAACAGCGGGTAGCCAAGGCGCAGGGCGACCGCGCGAGCCTCTTCGAAATTCGCGAGAGGGCCTCCGCTCCACGGCACGACCGGCACTCCTGCTTCTTCGGCGAGTCGCTTCGCGGTGATCTTGTCGCCAAGGCGGCGCATCACAGACGCGTCTGGTCCTATGAACACCACGTCGAGCCGGTCGCACAGTTCGGCGAAAGCGGGGTGCTCGGCCACGAAGCCCCAGCCGACCCATGCTGCCTCTGCGCGCGCTGCTCGCAACGCTCGCTCGAGCCCGGAGTAGTCGACGTAAGTACTCTTGCGGCAACCGTCACGCGGGTCGACGAAGAACGGCGATCCGAGATCCACGGCCTCGTCCGCTTCGCGGACAAAGATTGCGTCACGGTCCGGGGAGGTGTAGAGCGCGATCGTGCGCAGGCACTCGTCGGTTTCGCAGTTCCATTCGTGGACCGCGTGGATCAACCGCATGGCCGCCTCCCCGCGGTTTACGATCGCGATGCGTTGGAATGCGGGCGTCACCGTAGGCTCCCAGGTGCCATAGCTGCCTGCAACGGCGCGAGGAGCGCTGCGTCGAGAGCACCTGGCACCTCCACGGTGCGATACCCGCGCAAGCGGACGAGAACGTGTCCACTCGCGTCGACAACCCAGGCGCCGAATGCCTGGTCGTCAGGATCCGGTGTGGCTACTGCGAAAAGCCAGCCCGTCGCTGCCTCGGGCGGCAGGTGGAAGACGATGCTCTCCACCTGCTGCGGCAGCCCAAACCGGCCAAGCACACCCATTTCCCATACGCCCGCGGTTTGAAAGCAGGCTTCGACAAGACGCGGAGCCGCACGCAACGGGAGATCGGCCGGTGCATGGTTCGGGGGCAACTCGCGGGTTAGAAGAGCGACCGCGGCGGGCCCGTCCCGCCAGGTCCGGTCCAGAACGCGGTAGGCGGGGCCGTGGAAGTAGAGGCGATAGAGATCCGAAGCTTCGACGACCGGTCCGGAGGGAGGACTGGGTACCCCCATGCGAGCCGGTGCGCCGGCAGCGCGTTCGAGCCGCACACGACCGGTGAAATGACGGGACATCGATTGCCCGGCCGGACCTGCGAGCGTGCGCTCCCCGAAGAGCTCGCAGTCGGCGATCAGAGCGTCATGGCTGGGCCGCCCGGTACAGCGGAAGGTCAGCTCGCGCGGCGCGTCCCGGTAGAACTTGAACGGAGTCAGGAACCGAACGTCGTCGAGCGCCGCCACGCGCCAGTCTGGTGCAAGAAGCGATACTACTTCTGCAAAGCCCTCGAGACCCATCACACCGGGCAGCACAGCGGTGCCGTCGATGCGGTGGTCGTTTAGGAAGGCCTGCTCGGTGGGATCGAGGCGCGTAGCGAGGGTGACGCCCTCCGGCGTCAGCCGCGCTATGGATCCGGCGAGAAACGGTCCCCCCCCTCGCAGCTCGAGCGCGTTCGGATCGAGGGTTGCCGTCGGAGCATGCTCGAGCGACAAGACGCCGAGAGCACCGGCAACAAGTACCTCGCCAGACGCGCCACCTTGCACGAGTTCGCGTCGGAGCCACGGGATTCCGGCCTCGGGCTCGAGTAGCTCAATCCCAGCTTGCTTGAGTAGCTTCGGGATGGAGCCGCGAGCGGCCATCCCAATACGCGCCCATCCCGTCCAGTCGAGCGCGATCGAGCGGCTCTCCGGCCGGCTCCGCCGCAGCGCCGAGATACACTTCGCAAGGAGATCGTTGGCTGCACTGTAGTCAGTCTGTCCCGCATTCCCGAAGCGCCCAGCGATGGAGCCGAACGCGACGAAGACCCGCACTGGATGGTCTCCAAGGCCACGGCTGAGATTGAACCAGCCATCGCATTTAACGTCGAAGATGCGATCGAACTCCGCGGGCTCCTTATCGCGCAGGAAGTGGCTCGCCTCGAGGCCTGCCGCGTGCACAACGACGTCGACGCTCGCACAGGAAGCGCGCACCTCGCTCATTACCTTGGCTACGGCCTCCCCATCGAGGAGGTCCACGGCGTGGTAGTGCGCAACGCCGCCGGCGCCGCGCACCGCCTGAATCGCCTCCAGCGCAGCATTCGCGCGCTCGAGTGCGGCAAGCTCACGTTCCACGAGCGCGGGCGTTGGCCGATCACCGCGCGCACGAAGGCGCTCGACGAGCTCGCGTTTTAGCGACTCGCGATCGGAAGCCAAGCGAGGCAAATCTGGGTCATCTGGACGAGGCTCGGGAACTCGGTCGAGCAGATGGAACGTGCCACCCGCGGCGGCCGAGGCCAGATCGGCGACGATCGCCGATACGATGCTGCCGGCCGCTCCCGTGACGACGACGACCGAACTGCGGCCGAGCACGAGACCCGCGCGGCCGTCGGCTACGGGCCGGTCTTCAAGCGCGACCGTGCAACGCAGTTCCCCCGTGCGACCGACTTCGACGACTCCGGGATCATGAAGCGTCTCCTCGATAAGTGCCTGTGCAATGGAACTGGCGTCGAGCTCCGTACCAAAGTCCACTGTCTTGACGAGCGCGTCGGGCTGCTCGCGCGCAAACGCCTTGACGAAGCCCGTGATGGCACCGCCGAACGGCTCAAGTGCTCCCGCTTCGTCGTAGCCGTGCTGCCCGCCGAGGCGCGTTGCAGCGATGACAAAATGCCCGGGTGTAGCGACGGAGTCGTAAAGTATTCGCAGCGTGGTGTAGAGCCGCTTCACCCGCGTGTGGAGCGCGCTCCGCCAGGCGGCGAGGTCGAGCGCTCGGAGCTCGCCCACGGCGTCAAGGCCTGGGAGCCAGTAGACACCGTCCACGCCTCCTTCCTGTTGCAACTGGCGCAGCCGGGCGTCGAACTCCGTATCGTCTTCACCGAGGCGCACCGCGAGGGAGCTCACGCCTCGGGTCGCAAGCTGAGCCATGAGCGCCTCAGCGACTCCGCTGTGGTCGCATGCGACAAGAACCCGCGCGCCTGCACCGAGTGCGATGGAGCTCTCGCCGCACACGCGGCAAGGTGGGCGCACCACCGGGATCGGCACGCGCCGCGGGACGCGCTCGGCGGCCGCGAAGCCGCGGAGGCCTGGCGGCTCGGGTGCTTTACCCGCGCCGACCTGTTCGTCCACGCGGGAAGACTCGGGTCCGAGATCGGGCCGCCGGTCGCGAACGAAGCCGATTACGTGCGCGAGGGTTGGAAAGTCACGCAGGCGGAGCTTGTCGTCGCGCGGGATGCCGTAGGCCTCGCGGATCGTCGCAAAGACCTCTGCCTGCTTCACGGTATCGATGCCGAGATCGGCCTCGAGGTCGAGATCGAGCGCCAGCATGTCGGTCGGGTAGCCGGTCTTCTCAGCCACAAGCGCCAGCACACGCTCGCGCACGGGGTCGGTTGACCCCGACGCGCCGTCGCCTTGCTCTGTGCTGGTCGGCGTCGTTGTGGCGGCAGCGGGTGCCTCCGGAGCCGCCCCGAGATCGGGCCGCCGGTCGCGAACGAAGCCGATTACGTGCGCGAGGGTTGGAA
>DAIOWK010000009.1:0-1520 GCA_036758525.1 Myxococcota bacterium | reverse complement strand
GGGTAGCCGGTCTTCTCAGCCACAAGCGCCAGCACACGCTCGCGCACGGGGTCGGGTCTCTCTGGTGAGCGGTCCCTCAGAGGCGCAATCGCGGCGTCAGGACTGGACCCGGGGCCGGCGTGAGCGGGCGCGAGCGCGACAGTCTTCGCAGCGCGAGTCGATGCCGGAACGGGCGCGCTGGAGCGTTCCGAGCTTGGAGGAGTCCTAGCGGCATCGGCTACTGTCGGCGGCGGGCCCAGGTCTTTGACGCGCAGCGTTCGCTGGATGATCTCAAGCTCGGGTCCAGGATGGCCTGACATGCGCTCGAGCCATGCCACGAATGCCGTTGGGTCGGCAATCCGATGCGCGTAGCCGAGCTCGTCCGGGGGCGGACGATGGCCAGATGGCGACGGAACTCGCCGCACAAGTGTCATGCTGATCTGAGAACCGAAGCCCGCCCCAAGGCGAAGCGCGTACTCGATCGGGTAGCTGCCGCCCTTCGAGAGGTGCAGGGTCCCGAGCTCTGGGTCGGGCTCCTGGAAGTTCGCGACGGGCGGGACGAGCCCGGTCTCGAGCGACTTCACGGCAAGGACGTCCTCGATTCCCGCGCCCATCGGATGCCCCGTGAAGCCCTTGGTGTTTGCTACCACGATTTGCTCTGCCGCCTGGCCGAAGACCCGATGCAGCGCCTCGACTTCGGCCGCGGCGCTCCCACCACGCGCTGGTGTGTAGGTCTCGTGTGACACGAAGACAGTCTGGGGAGCGATTGTGCGTCGGTTGATCCCGAAGCGCGCCTCCGCTTTCGCAAGCAGCCGCTCCATCACCTCGCCAATGTGATCGACGTCGAGCCGCGTGCCGTGGAACGCGCTGTTCGCAGTCTCCGCGGCGAGGAGCTCACCGATCGGCGTGAGGCCGCGCGCGTGGGCCGACGTCTCAGTTTCTAGCACGAGCGCTGCCGCGCCCATGCCGAGGATCATCCCATGACGGCGCCGGTCGAAGGGCAGGGCCGCCTCCTCGACGACGTCGTCCGTCGCCGCTGCCCCTGTCGCGAGGAAGCCGGCCCCCATCCACTCGAGGAGATGGTCACTCGTCACGTCATCTGCCGCGACGATGAGCACTCTTTGGCAGCGGCCGCCGCGGATCCAATCCTCCGCCAGAGACACGGCCTGGGTGGTGCTCGCGCAGGCAGCGTTCACGTGTGTGTTTGGTCCTCGGGCGCCGATCAGCTCCGCGAGCTGCGAGTGGCCCATCGCGAGCACACGGAATAGGAAGCGGCGGTCAAATCCATACGGCTCCGCGGCAAGCAGCGTACGCAGATCGTGAAGCCGGCGATCGATCTCGCTCACGAGGAGGCCGTGCCCGTCGGCAGCCTCCACGGCGCGGTCGCGCACGCCCTCGAGGATTACGATCTCCTCGCGGCGCGAGCGGTCGCTGTGATAACGCGCAAGCTCGTCAGCAAAGGAGTCCAGCCCTGGGAATGCCGCGGCGAAGATGATCCCCGTGTCGTCGCGCAGCGCCTCTGGAAGGCCCCAGCCCTCGGG
>DAIOWK010000008.1:0-29104 GCA_036758525.1 Myxococcota bacterium | reverse complement strand
GAAAGATCTCCCTCGGCATGAAGCAGATCGAGCCCAATCCGTGGAGCGTGATCGAGGAGCGCTACCCGGTCGGAACCCGCGTCCGCGGCCAGGTCCGCAACATCACCAACTTCGGGATCTTTATCGGCCTGGAGGAGGGGATCGACGGACTCGTGCACGTCTCCGACATTTCGTGGACGGAGCAGATCAAACACCCCAGCGAGAAATTCAAGAAGGGAGACGACGTCGAAGCGGTCGTGCTCAAGATCGACAAGGAGAATGAAAAGTTCTCCCTCGGCATCAAGCAGCTCCAGCCGAACCCGTGGGATGACATCATGCGTCGCTACCCGGTCGGTAGCGAGATCAGCGGCGCGGTGACGAGCGTGACTGACTTCGGTGCGTTCGTGAAGCTCGAAGAGGGCATCGAAGGCCTGATCTACAGCTCCGAGCTCTCCACGGAGCGTGTGGACAAGCCAGCGGATCTCGTGAAGCCGGGGGATCTGGTGAAGGCGCTCGTCACGCGTGTGGATCCAGTGGAGCAGAAGATCTCTCTGTCGATCAAAGCCGTGAATGACAAAGAACAGCGACAAGCCCTGAAGGAGTTGGCAGCGCAACAATCGTCGAGCCAGAAGAGTACGCTTGGCGATCTGCTGCGGGACAAACTGGAAAAGAAAAGCTCGGAGTGAGCCGGCGGGGCGAGGGATGTCGCCCGTCCCGCGTTACGGGTGCCCGGCGCCCTGCGCCGGTGTGGGGGGGCCATGACGAAGAGCGGTCTGATCGAGAAGGTTGCGGAGCAAACCCCGCACATCTCGAAGAAGGACACGGAGGTCGTCGTGAATACGATCTTCGACTCCATGACCGAGGCCTTGAAAGAGGCCGAGCGGATCGAGATCCGAGGCTTCGGGAGCTTTCAGGTCAAGCTGCGGGAGGCGCGGGAAGGGCGTAACCCGAAGACCGGCGAAGAGGTGCAGATCCCGGCCAAGCGCACACCGTTCTTCAAAGTGGGTAAGGAGTTGAAGGAGATGGTGGACAATCCTGAAGGCGGCTCGGCTCCGCGCGCCGCGGAAGACAGCGCGGCCTAGCCGCGCCCCACGCGCCGGGCTGGGATGAGGCTCTCACGCTGGCTTGGCGGCAGCGCGCTGTTCGTCGGGGCGCTCGTGTTCGGCTGGCGGTTTCGGACTTCGAACGAGACCCAGGTCCCTGTGGACTTCCTGGTGGGCGCTCTGCCGCCCACGCCTGTCTGGAAGATCCTGTGCGCGAGCTGTCTCCTCGGTGCGGTCGTAGCGACTCTCGCGTGCGTCTTTCAGCTCGCGCGGCTGAGCCTCACGGCGCGTCGCTACCGCAGGGCACTCGGGCAGCTCGAGGCCGAGCTCCACGAACTCCGCACGCTGCCGCTCCAGCCGCCCGGGCCCGGGCCGGACGTTTCCGCCGAGCGCGGTCGGCAGACGCACCCCGGCGCTCGCCTGGAAGCCGCCCCGGGGAGGGGATCGTAGCTGCCGTGCGCTGGCTCCCGCGGGCGTTCGGGGGGGACGCGCGCGCGCCGCGGAACAGCGACTCCGCGCTGCGGGAGGCGCTCCTCTCCCTGCTCGATCGCAATCTCGATCGCGCCGAGGGGGTTCTCGCAGCGCTGGCGCGAGAGCCGCGCTCGGAGCCCTTCGTCTTCCTCGCCCTTGGGAAGCTCTACCGCGCGCGGGGTGAGGTCGGACGTGCAATTCAGATCCACCAGCGCCTCTTGCTGCGCAACGATGTGTCAGCCTCGGAGCGGCTCGCGGCCCTCTCTGACCTGGCGGAGGACTTCCGTCGCGGCGGGTTTCTTCGTCGCGCGATCGCCTCGTTCGAGGAGGTCCTCGCGCACGATTCGCGCAACGAAGCCGCGCTTCGGGCGCTCGCGGGTCTCTATGCCGATGTGCGTGACCACGTTGCAGCCCTTGCGGTCGAGCGGCGCCTTGGTCGTCTTGAAGGGCGGGGGGCTGGGCCGGGAGAGGCGTCGCGGCTGGTGGACATGGCCGACGCCGCGCACGCGGAGGGTCGCACTGCACATGCACGACGAGCCGTTCGGCGCGCCCTGCGCCGGGATTCGACAAATGTGCGGGCTTGGGTGCTGCTCGGAGTTCTAGAAGCGGAGCTCGGGCGGCCCAAACGCGCGCTTGCGGCATGGCGCCGAGTGCCCGAGCTCGATCCTCGCAGCGGCCCGCTGGTCTACGCCCGCCTCGCGGCGACCTTCGCCTTGCTCGGCCGTCCGCGCGAGCATGAGACGTTCTTGCAAGGCATCCTTCTTCGGGTCCCCGATGACGCAGGCGCCCGCCTGGCCCTGGCGCGGGCACTCGCGGCGCGAGGGGAAACGGAGCTGGCGCTGCTCGAGCTGCGACGGGTACTGGAGCGGGAGCCCGACCATTGGGAGGCGCACCACGAGCTGGGTCACGTCCTGCTCGCGGCGAGGCGCGAAAAAGACGCTCTAGGCGCGTACACCGAGCTGCTCCAACGGTTGGAGCAGCAGGGTTTTCGCCCCCGGGAGACGAGCGAATGACTTCGTCTGCGCTCTCGACCCCGATGATGCGGCAATACCTCGCCATCAAGGCGCGCCACCCCGACGCGATCGTCTTCTACCGAATGGGTGACTTCTACGAGATGTTTCTGCGCGACGCCGAACTGGCAGCGCCGCTGCTCGACATCGCCCTCACCACGCGCGACAAGGGCAAACCCGACGCCGTACCGATGTGCGGGGTGCCCGTGCACGCGGCCGACGGCTACGTAAGGCGCCTGGCAGAAGCGGGTCACCGGGTCGCGATCTGCGAACAGGTCGAAGACCCGAGCCCGCGCCTGGCCGGGGTCTCCGTGCGGTCGCCCCGGGGCTTGGTCAGGCGGGAAGTGATCGAGGTCGTCACGCCTGGGCTCGTGGGGGACCCCTCTGGTGTGGATGCGGCGGCGGAGATCTCGCTCGTGGCGCTCGCACCTCCCGGGCCTTTGGAGCGAGAGTTCGGCCTCGCCGCGCTCGATGCGTCGACTGGGGATTTTCGCGCGACCCAGGTCACGATACGAGAGGAAGAGGACGCGCAGCGGCTGCCGGCCGCGCTCGGCGAAGAGATCACGCGGATCGCGCCGCGCGAAGTTCTGATCCCCCGGTCGAAGCAAGGCGCGCTCGGACCGGCGCTTGAGCTCATTTTGCCTGGCGTCGCCCTGTCTGCGGTAGACGACGCCAGCTTCGCGGGTGCCGCCGATCAGGCTTCGGCCTTGGCCGTTGCGAGTACCGAGGGCCCGGCGAGCCGGGCGGCAGCCGCTCTTCTGCTCTATCTCAAAGCCCATCAACCGTTCGCCCTTGTCCACACTTCGCGGCTGCGCCCGTATCAGCTCTCCGAGACGATGATTCTCGATGCACCGACGCGCGCCCACCTCGAGCTCTTTGCGAGCGCAGAGGACGGCTCCCGGCGCGGAACGCTTTTCGAACGCATCGACCAGACGCGCACCCCGCCGGGTGCGCGTCGCCTTGCGCGCTGGCTCGCGTATCCACTGCTCTCGCCCCGCGCGATCGCCGCCCGCCAGGATGCCGTGGTGTGGCTCGCCGAACGGGACCGGGCGCGCGGCCGGCTGCGGGATAGCCTGAGCGGCGTGCGCGATCTCGAGCGCCTGCTGGCCAAGGTGGCGCGCCCCTCCGCAACTCCCCGCGACCTCGTCGCGCTCCGCACGTCGCTTGAAATCTTGCCCGGCATCGCGTGCGCGCTCGAGTCCTCTTCGCCTTCCGCGGAGGAAGACGGCACTCCCCCGCTGCTGCGCCAGGCCGAGCTTCGACCGGCAGCCTTGCCCGTGCCCACACCTGTGCCCGAGGCGGTGCGGATCGTCGCGGATGGCATCGTCGATGATCCGCCCGCCATGCTCCGCGGATCGCGCGGGGCGGGTGAGACCGGCTTTATCCGGACTGGCTTCTCCCCCGAGCTCGATTCGCTCCGCGACAGCGCACGCAAGGGTCGAGAGTGGATCGCGGCCCTCGAGGAGAAGGAGCGGGCATCCACAGGAATCCCCGGTCTACGGGTCCGCTACCACCCCGTTCACGGCTATGGAATCGAGATCACGAAGTCGTACTTGGGCCGCGTCCCGGCAGAGTATGAACGCAAACAGACGCTGGCATCGGCCGAGCGGTTTACGACGCCGGAACTGCGTGAGATGGAGCGCAGCGTGACCGGTGCGCACGAGCGGGCCGCAAGTCTCGAGCGCGAGATCTTTGAGTCGCTTCGGCAGGAGCTGCTCGACCACGCATCGGCGATCCGTGCCGCCGCCGAGGCGGTGGCCGAGATTGACGCGCTTCAGGCGCTCGCGGAGGTCGCGCGCCGCGACGGTTGGGTACGGCCCGAAGTACTCGAGGATCTCCGTCTTCTGATCCGTGCCGGCCGACACCCCGTTGTGGAGACCCTTTCCGGCATACTCCAGGCGGGGGCGCCGCTCGATCCCCGCGCACGCGTCGGAGCGCGCGAGAACACAGGCTTTGTGCCGAACGACACCGAGCTTGACCCTGAGTCGACGCAGATTCTGCTCATCACGGGTCCTAACATGTCCGGGAAGAGCACCTATCTGCGACAGGTGGCCTTGATCGTACTGCTGGCACAGATGGGGAGCTTCGTACCCGCCGAGAGTGCCCACATCGGCGTGGTCGACCGCATCTTCACGCGCATCGGCGCCTCGGACCGTCTCGCGCGTGGGGAATCGACCTTCATGGTCGAGATGCGAGAAACCGCTCAGATTCTCGCCCAGGCATCGCCCCACAGCCTGATCATTCTCGATGAGATCGGCCGCGGCACCAGCACCTTCGATGGGCTCTCGATCGCCTGGGCCGTGGCGGAATATCTTCACGATTCCCCGGGGCAGCGCGCCCGAACCTTGTTCGCAACACACTTCCACGAGCTGACGGACCTGGCCGCGACCAAGCCCCGCGTGCGCAACGCCCATTTCGAAGCGCGGGAGTGGGAGGACGACGTGATCTTCCTGCGACGTCTGGTGCCCGGGGGCGCAAGCCGCTCCTACGGGATCCAGGTCGCGAAGCTCGCCGGCCTGCCCGACGCGGTCGTCGCGCGCGGCAGGGAAGTGCTCGCCAATCTCGAAGGCAGCGAGCTAGACGACGAGGGACGGCCTCGGCTCTCCTACCGACCGTCATCGCAAATGCGGGCACGCCGCCCAGAGATCGAAGGGCGGCAGGGCGAAGCGGAGTCCCAGCTTGGCCTCTTCCGCGAGCTGGCGGACCCACGGCTCGCCGAGCCGGAGTCCCTGCGTGCGGTGTTGGCTGAGCTGCGCGCTCTCGACCTGGAACGCACCACGCCGCTTGAAGCGCTCGGGCTGCTCGCGCGCATCCTGGCCAAGCTAGGGGCGAGGGAATCGTCGTGAGGGCACGAGACCCGCGACGCAGCCGTGCGTTCGGCTTGGCGGCGCTCCTCGCCGGAGTGCTTCTCTGCGCTCCGGCGCAAGGACGCGACTCGGGGGGCGAGGGACAACGGGGGACCGACGCCTCGGAAACGGGCGCACCGCGGCCGCCGAGTGAGCGAGCGAAGGGCATGGGCGAGGTGCGAGCCGTCCGCCACTGGTCGTATCCCGGCTTTAGCCGGGTCTGGATCGAGCTCTCGCGACCCGCCGTGCCGCGGGTCAATCATCTGGGGGCCGACGCTAAGGCGGGCCGACCCGAGAGGCTCTATCTCGACTTGGACGGGGTGTGGATTGGCCGAGACCACACAGAGCCCATCCGCGTGGGTGACGGGCTCCTCGAAGGCGTACGCCTCGGCCAGAACACTCCCTCTACGACGCGCGTCGTGATCGATCTCGAGCGCTACGAACGGCACCGGCTGTTGAGCCTCCAGGGACCCGATCGGGTGGTGATCGACGTGTTTGGACCGGGCGCCGGCGCTGCCCGGCCGGAGGGAGCGAGCCACGAATCGGCCGCGGCGCCGGAGCCAAAGCGCGTCGAGCCCGAGCCCGCTCCGACGCAGGAAGCCCTCTCACCGGCGAAACCGTTGCCGTTTGAGCTCAGGCCCGTCCGCACGGTGGTGCTCGACCCGGGTCACGGCGGGCGCGATCCGGGCGCCATCGGGGTTGGCGGGCTCGAGGAGAAAGACGTCACCCTGCAGCTGGCCCGCGAGCTGCGAAGGCGCCTGCGCGAGCGCGGGTTTCGGGTCGTGATGACCCGGGAGGACGATCGCACGCTCGATCTCGAGGAGCGAACCGCAATTGCCGAGGGAGCCGGGGGGGACGTCTTCGTGTCGCTCCATTGCAATGCGGCCCCCCGGCCGAGCCTACACGGAATCGAGACCTACTCTCTCAACGAGAGCGATGAGCAGCACAGTGTCCAGGTCGCCGCACGCGAGAATGGCGTCGCGCCGGAGGACGTCGACGTGCTGCAGCGCACCGTGGCGCAGCTTCGGGTATCGGAGGCTTCGGGTCCTTCGTGGGTTCTCGCGGAGCTCGTGCACCACCAACTGGTACAGGGCCTGCGTGAGCGCTACGACGCAGTGAATGACCTGGGCGTGAAGAAGGGGCCGTTCTACGTCCTCTTCCTCTCCAGCATGCCCTCGATTCTGGTGGAGGCCGGCTTTCTCACCCATCGCGACGAGGCGAAGCGCCTTCACAGCCGCGTGTACCTGACCCGCCTCGCCGAATCCATGGCCGAAGGCCTCTCTCTTTACCGCGAGAGAGGGCATCCAATGATCGCGCGGAGCGCGCGGTGAACGGCGCTCCGACGGTCGACGAGTTTCTGGGCGAAGCGGAGCGACCGGGCGGGCGGGATGCCGCGGTGACGGACGCGGGGATCGTTGCGGCGGTGCGCGCGTACCTGGGGGCGGTACGTCAGTATCTGGAGCAGGTTCATCGTCGAGGCGTGGGTGGGCAGGCGGTAAACGAAGCGAATTCCGACGCAACGGATCGACTCCTCCGCCGCCTGTTCCGAGTGGCGGAGGCGGACTACTACGCCGCCGGAGCCGCCTTCGGCGAAAAGCTCGCGATCGTGGCGGTGGGTGGATACGCGCGACGCGAGATGTCGATTCACTCCGACATCGATCTGCTGTTTCTTCATCCCGCGAAGCTTACGCTCTACACGGAGAATATTACGCAGCGCCTCCAGATGTGGTTGTGGGACGCCGGCCTGACTCTCGGCTGCGCAACACGCACGACCGAAGACACCATCGCGCTGGCACGCGAAGACGTGACGGTGCGGACGGCGATCCTCGATGCCCGCTACTTGGTGGGTGACGTCGAGTTGTTCCACGAATTTTCGGACGCGGTCCTGGAGCAGCTCCTGGGAGACAAGGAAGCATTTCTCGCAGAGCGCCTCGAAGCGCTGCGCGCCCGGCACGCCAAGTATGGCGAGTCGATCTACTTGCTTCAGCCGAACGTGAAGGAAGGTGCCGGTGGTCTTCGTGACTTCCACACGTCCTACTGGGCCACACGCGCCGCCCATCCGAGCACCCGGGGTCTTGACGACCTGCTGCACTATGGGCTGCTCACGGAGCGCGAGATGGAGGAGTTTCGTGGCGCGCTTCAGTTTCTGTGGCGCGTGCGCAACGAACTTCATTTGATCTCGAAGCGCAAGAACGATCAGATGAGCTTTGACCTCCAGGAACGGATTGCCAACTCCTTCGGGTACACCGAGCGGGCGGACGGAGCGGAACCCTCCGAGAGCCAGGACGGTCCCGATCGAGAAGAGCTTCCCGTGGAACGCTTCATGCGGGACTACTACCGACACGCACGGGCGATTCAATCTTCGTCCGAGATTGTGATCGAGCAGTGCATGGCGCGCGTTCGACGCGGCGCGCCAAAGGTAGAGGCTCGGGAGGTGGACGATGGTTTCCGGGTGGCGGCGGGTCACCTTGAGATTCCCCATGCCGCCCATCTCCGCGAGCGCCCGTTGCGATTGCTCACGGCCTTCGCCGTAGCCCAGAACGAGGACGTCGAACTCTCGCGGACCGCGCGGCGGCTGGTGCGTGAGAACCTCGATCTCGTCGACGAGCAGTTCCGACGCATGCCGGCGGCCGGCGCAACGTTTCTCCAAGTCCTGGAATCGGAGAAGCGCGTGATGCGGACTCTCCGGTCCATGAATGAGGTGGGGCTTCTCGGCTGTCTTTTGCCGGAGTGGGAGCACATCGTCTGTCGCTGGCAGCACGTGATCTACCACACCTACACCGTCGATGTGCACTCGCTCTTTCTGGTCCAGGAGCTGCGCAGGCTCGAGCGCAGGAAGTATGAGGCCTCGCTCCCCGAACTCAGCGGCCTCATGCGGGCGACGACCGACCACACCGTGCTCTACCTGGGCTGCCTGCTCCACGATATCGGCAAGGGCTTCGGGGGGGACCATTCCAATCGAGGAGCCCTGCGCGCGCGCACGTGCGTGGAGCGGCTCGGCCTTGCGCCCGAGCGCACGGAGCGCGTCCTGTTCCTGGTCCGCCACCACTTGCTGATGTCCCACCTCGCGCAGCGGCGCGACCTCTCCGACCCCCGCCTCATCGTTGATTTCGCGCGCACCTGTGGCGATCGCGAGAACCTGCGCAATCTGTTCTTGCTGACCTTCGCAGATATCCGCGCTTCCTCGCCCGCAGCCTGGACAGAGTGGAAAGGCCAGCTCTTGCGCGAACTGTTCGAGCGGACGTCGGAATTCCTCGAGACCGGCTCGGATGACCCGCAGGTCGCGCTGGAGCAGATCGAGGCACGCGTCGAGCGGCGACAGGACGCCGCTCGGGCCGAGCTGCGCGGCCTGGGTGTGGGCGATGCCAAGATCCAGGCGTTCTTTGAGGTGATGCCGCGCCGTTACTACATCGCTCACTCGGCCCGGCAGATCGCGCGGCACGCGCTGCTTCTGCTCAGCTACTCGGAAGAAAAGCTCTTCTCGACAGCGGTGCGGACGCTCGCGGGCGACGTGACAGAGCTTTTGTTTTGCTCACGAGACATCCACGGCCTCTACTCCATGGTGTCCGGTGTGCTCTCGGCGAAGGGGCTCAATATCCTGGGATCGCATGTCTATACCACCCGCTCCGGCCTTGCGCTCGAGGTCTACCGCGTGACCACGCCGGCCGGTGGGCCGGAGGAGCAGCGCGACGCGTGGAAAGCCGTGGAGACCATGCTCTCGGCCGTTCTGACCCACACCGTGCGCGTGGAAGAACTGCTGCGCCGCCGCCGTCGGGTGACTGCGCCCACGTCGCCGATGCCGCGACCTCCGGCCGTCGAGATCACGAACGATGAGTCGGACTTCTATACGATCGTGGATGTCTCTGCAGACGACCGCTTGGGTCTCTTGTACGACCTCACGAGCACGATCGCGGCGGAAGGGCTCGAGATCTATATCTCGAAGGCCGCCACCGTGATGGACCAGGTGGCGGACACGTTCTATCTGAAGGACGAGGAGCGAAAGAAAATTACCGAGCCCGAGCGACTCGAGCGCCTGCAGCAAAAGCTCCTCGAGGCTGCGGCGCGGGAGAGCCCGGGTGGCTAAGGGCGCATCGGCGTTTTCCGCCGCCCGGCTCGCGTTTCTCGAGCATTGCGCAGTGGAACGAGGCCTGTCGCCGCGCACGCTCGAGGCCTACGGACGCGATCTCCAGCGATTCATCGACCAGCAGCAGCGCGCGGGGGTAAGAGCTCCCAATGCGCTCACCCGTGAACACGTGTCGAAGTGGCTTGAGGAGCTAGAGCGTCTCGGTCTCTCGGCGCGGAGCCGTGCACGCGCCCTAGTGGCGGTACGACGCTTTCTCCGACACCTGACTGCCCTCGGCACACTGCCGCGTGATGCGCTCGTAGGAATCGTCGCACCGCGGCAAGCGAGGACGCTCCCGCGAACCCTTCGTTGCGACGAAACCGTCGCCCTCCTGGCCGCGTCCGGAGGGGAGTCCGCGCTTTCGCTCCGAGATCGCGCGATGCTCGAATGCCTGTACGGAGCGGGGCTGCGCGTGTCCGAACTCTGTGCACTGCCCCTCGCTGCGCTCGACCGGCGCCGGGGCCTTTTGCGCGTGCTCGGCAAAGGCCAACGCGAGAGGCTGGTGCCCCTGGGCGAGCCTGCACTCGCTGCCCTCGACGCGTACCTTGCGACAGCGCGCCCCACACTGGCGCGCAAAGCGGGGAAGAGAAGGAGAGGCGGGGGGGACGCCGTCTTCCTCTCGAACCGGGGTTCCGCCATGACGCGCCAGAATTTCTTCATACGGCTCCGCAGCCTCGCCCAGCAGGCCGGAATCCCGAGTGGCCGGGTTTCCCCTCACGTTCTGCGCCACGCCTTTGCGACCGATCTGCTCGAAGGGGGTGCGGACCTGCGTTCCGTCCAAGCGATGTTGGGCCATGCCGATCTCTCCACGACACAGATCTACACCCATGTGAGTCGACGCCGCCTCCGCGAGACGGTGGAGCGCCATCACCCGCGCGGGGCGCGGCTGCCGGTGTCGTGAAGGTCCAGTCCCGGGATGAAGTCATGGCCGCGCTGCCCGCGGGCGCGCGCACACTCGTCGCGTCGCTTCTCGACGCTGCCGACCGCCGCAACGTCGCCGTGTACCTGGTCGGTGGGCCGGTGCGTGATCTCATGCTGGGTCGCGTCCTGCGGGACGTTGATCTCATCGTAGAGCCGCGGGACGGGCAAGGCGCAGCGGAGCTTGTGCGGGCGGCTTCGCTTGCGGGCGTACGCGTTGTCTCGCACGACCGCTTCGGAACGCTGCGCATTGAGTCCTCGCACGGTCCCGCAGAGGAGGCGGGTGCACTCGACCTCGCCACCGTCCGTAGCGAGCGCTACGCCCATCCCGGTGCGCTGCCTACGGTCGGGCCCGGAACGCTCGAGGACGATCTGCGCCGCCGCGACTTTACGGTGAACGCCCTTGCGCTTCCCCTTTCCGCGTCTGCGCGACGTGCACGTCCTCCCATCCTGGACTTGGAGGACGGCCTGCGGGACCTCGAGGCACGCACACTCCGGGTTTTCCACGCAGCGAGCTTCCATGACGATCCCACCCGCGCGCTGCGCGCGGCGCGCCTTGCGGCGCGCTTGGGCTTCACGCTTTCGCGCAGCTCGCGCTCCGCGCTGCGAGATGCGCTGCGCGACGGCGCCTTCGGCCGAGTCTCAGGAGAACGCCTGAAGCGCGAGATTGACAAGCTCTTCGAAGACGCGCGCCTCGGCCTCGATCCCGCGGTCGCGCTCGGGCTCCTCTCGGAATGGCATGTGCTGGGTGCCCTCGAGCCGGGTCTCTTGCTGCCGCGGCGGGCGTTGGCGCCGCTGCGCCGTCTCGGTCGGACAATCGCCGCCCCCTCGTGGCCGCCGCGTCGCTCGCGGCCCTGGGTCGCGGGTCTCGCAACTTGGCTCGCACCCCTGGATCCAGGGCTGCGCGCACGGACCCTCCGCCGCTTCGCGGTGCGCGGCGAGCTCGCCCAGCGGATTGCAGGCTTCCCGAAGCGCCGGGATGCCACGCTGCGTGCCCTCGCACGCGCCCGAGGACGCGGAGCAATCGACGCGGTGTTGGATCCAGTCTCCGATGAGGAGATGCTTGCCTTCTTCGCATGGGCGCCGCCGACGATGCGGCGCCGGATCCTCCGCCACGCGGTCGAAGACCGGCCTCGCCGGTCGCCCGTGAATGGCGAGGACCTGCTGGCCCTTGGCCTCGCGGGGCCCGCGGTGGGGAGGGCCCTTGCCAGGATCCGCAGCGCGTATCTGGACGGCGCCGTGAAAACCCGCGAGGACGCCCTCGCCCTCGCCCGAGAGCTCGGCCGAAGGCGCAGCGCCGCCAGGACGCCCGGCCGACGCTCGCGGCGGCCACAAGGCAACTCTCCCCGCGACGGCCCGCAGGAGGGACCTTAGGACGACCGTGGCAGCCTTCCGGGTGGCCCTGCAGGCGAAAGGGCGCTGGTTGCCCGTCTGCGCGCGCTCGCCCATACTCCGCAGGCGGCTGCCCCCCCGAGCTGCACGCAGCGTCCTCCGCGGAGAGAATGATGGCAAACGGGGTGGATCCCGGAGCTTCCGGTGGCCCGCAGGCAGCCGCCTTCGAGCCTCTTCTATCGGCCTCCGAGCAGGCGAGCGGCATCGGCTATGCCGTCAAGTTGGCGTTCTTCGAGGGCCCCCTCGACCTGCTGCTCCACCTCATCCGCGAAAACGAAGTCGACGTCACCGAAATCTCGATTGCCCGCGTCGCCGAGCAATACCTCGAGTATCTCGCCCTCATGCGGGAGCTCCAGTTGGATATCGCGGCCGAATATCTGGTGATGGCCGCAACGCTCGCGTGGATCAAGTCGAGAATGCTGGTCCCGACGGAGAACAGCGTCGAAGAGTCCGACGGCCCTGACCCGCGCGCCGAACTGGTGGCCCGCCTCCTTGAGTACCAGCGCTTTCAACAAGCCGCAGCAGAGCTCGGCATACGGCCGCTTCTCGGACGCGACGTCTTCGCGCCGCCGGGCGTTAAGCCCCGACCGGACGATCACGATCCTGCCACCCTCGAGGTCAAGGTCAGCCTCTTCGAGCTGATCGAGGCGTTCCGCGAGGTTCTGCGGCGCGCCGACGGTGCGGGGCTGGTCCATGAGGTCGTGGTCGAGACCCTGACGGTCCGGGAACGCATGATCGCGGTGATGGACCAACTCCAAGGCGCCGAATCGGTCGAATTTATGGACCTACTGCGTTCGAGCGGCGGCCCCGCGGACCGGGCGCTTCTGATTGCCACCTTTCTTGCGCTCCTCGAGCTCACGCGCCTTGTGGCGGTCCGGATCTACCAGGGCGTGAACTCCGAGGGGGCTCCGCAGGGCCCGATCCGCGTACGTCTTGCGGGCGATGGCGTCGACACGTGGTCGACGCGCATCTCGGATCTCATGTGAGCGCGGAAAAGAGGCGCGGCGCACGATGAGGAATCGCCCGGAACAGCGCAGGATCGTGGAGGGTCTTCTCTTGGCAGCGCCGGAGCCCTTGACGGCCCAACGC
This sequence comes from Myxococcota bacterium, assembly GCA_036758525.1. Classification (GTDB taxonomy): domain Bacteria; phylum Myxococcota_A; class UBA9160; order UBA9160; family UBA9160; genus UBA9160. Next base: position 16,233 of record DAIOWK010000008.1, on the reverse strand, counting down.
TTGGCAGAGCTCGTGCCGGGTGCAAATGCCGCGACTGTTCGCGAGCTCGTGACCGGGCTCAACGCGGAGTACGCCGAGCAGGGCCGAGGGTTCGAGATTGCTGAGGTGGCTGGCGGATGGCAGTTGCGTACCTGCACCGACCTCGCCGAATACGTCCAAGCGCTCCACCCGCGGCGGGCCGTGCGGCTTTCCCGGGCAGCGCTCGAGACGCTTGCCGTGGTGGGATACAAGCAGCCTATCACGCGCGCGGAGATCGAGCACGTGCGCGGGGTGGATGCGGGGGCGGTGCTTCGGAGTCTGCTCGAGCGTGAGCTCGTGCGGATCGCGGGCCACCGCGAGATCCCAGGCCGGCCGATGCTGTACGCCACGACGCGCCGATTTCTCGAAGTCTTCGGCCTCTCATCGCTCGAAGATCTGCCGAGCCTGCGGGATCTGCAGGAGATCGCCTCAAGCGCGGAGCCGGCAGCGGAGCCCGACGCTGCCCGCGAAGAGCTCCCCGAGGACGACGGCTGCGAGGGTCCGAGCTTTGAGGAGGCGACGAGCCCGGGAGAGCTCGAGGCCGCGGGCGACCTCACCCCTCACTTCCGCTCGAGCCTCGCCTCTCCCTTCGACGAGCCTGGCGAAACTGACGCTGCCGATCCGGAAGAGGGGGGAGGGGAGTCCGAAGAACCGGTCGGCAGGCCGCACTAGACGCAGACAATGCGGGTTCGCTTGCAGAAGATTCTCGCCGCGGCAGGGGTGGCGTCGCGTCGGCACTGCGAGGACCTTCTCGCGAGCGGCCGGGTCACCGTGAACGGTGCCCCCGCGCGTCTCGGCGATTCCGCGGATCCCGCGATCGATCAGATCCGCCTTGACGGGGCTCTCCTCGGGTCCGAAAAGCCCTGCTATTGGCTCGTGCACAAGCCGGGGGGCGTCCTCACGACCCTGCGCGATCCGCGGGGCCGTCCCACCGTGATGGAGCTGCTCCCAAAAGATGTCCCGCGGGTTTTCCCCGTGGGTCGCCTCGACTTCGACACCGAAGGTCTCGTGCTGCTCACCAACGATGGCGCCACGGCACAGGTGCTGCTCCATCCGTCTCTCGGGAACGAGCGGGAGTATGTCGTTTTCGCCAGGGGCGGGATGGCCGAAGAGGCGCTCAAGCGTCTTGCCCACGGTGTCGAGCTCGAGGACGGACGCACGGCGCCGGCGCGCGTCTCCCGCGTGCGCTTCGACCGACACCACGGAGAGACGTCCTTCCATCTCACCGTCCGCGAAGGGCGCAAGCGCCAAATTCGTCGTGCGCTCGCTCTCCTTGGCCATCCCATCCGGCGCCTTGTCCGCGTGCGCCTTGGGCCCCTACGACTGGGCAGTCTTGCCCCGGGCCAGGCCCGGCCGCTCTCGTCGAGCGAACGCCAGGCCCTGCTGGGCCACGTGCAGCGGCTGCGCGGCGCGGCTACGCAGAATTCTGCAATGCGCAAAATTCGGCAGGAACGCCCGCGCCGGCAGGGCGAATCGCGTAGAGCTGCGCATGAGACGCGGCCGCGCCAATGGCGCGCGCGTTGATCTTGCGCATCGATCAGGAATAAGATGGCGCCCAAGTCTAGAACGGCGGAAGCGGGACATGCGGAGCAGACCGGACGATCGACCCCTGCGAACAAAACGGCCTTCGGGTTCGCGTGTCGCAGCACTGACATGCGTGACCGTGCTTTCGACTCTTTCCACCACGAATGCGCTGGCGGGTATCACAGGCGTGTGTCCGGACGGCAGCTTTTTCATCGTGCAGGAGGCGTCCGAAATCCCTTGCAAGGGAGGCAAGCGCGTCGACCCGAGTGACCTCCCCCCGATCCATCCCGAATACCTCCCGCGACCCTACATGTGGAGCATCTACAAACAGAGCTCCGATCCCAACAATCCGTACAACCTCATCGATTCCGCGAAGCAGGTGCGTCAACTCCAAAACGGAGGCATGCCCCCGGGCGACGCCGCGGGAACAGGCCCCGCACCGCCGATCGCGCAGCACAGCGCCGGTCCGCTGAAACCCGTCCCGCCGCGCCAAAGTGTCGGTCCAACCGACCTTGGACTCACCGATGGTGAGCTGCGCGACCTGTTCAAGATCGTCGAGCTCTCGCAGCAGAGTGCGCCCGCGGAGTTCGTGAAGCAGACTGCGGACGGCCGCGAGGCGCTCCGCATCACCTTCGCCCATGCGGCGTCCTTCGAGAGCCGCCTGCGCGAAGGCTGGAGCGCAGCCGGCGCCGCCGGCACGAACCCGGTGCTGCTGTTCAGCGTGGTCAGCAAGCGGCCCGAGACGTTCCAACCGACATTTACCATTACGCAGGGTGCCATCGCGGCGCAGATCGAGGCCACGGACCCGCACCAGCTGGGGATCCTGCAGGGTCATCTCGGCAAGCTGGCACGCGACGAGGTGGTGCTCGGCTACATCGTGTTGCCGGCGAGAATGGATCTTTCTCGACCGGTGGACGTGTACTGGGATGACCGACACATTAGCGCGCAGTTCTAATCGCTCGCGACGGCGTCGAGGCGCAACGACGCGCGGCGCCCCACCCCGTGCTCACCCGCGCTCCGTCTACGGTTTTGGAAAAGTGACGAATACCTGTGTGTAGTAGAGCGTACCGTCTGCGGCGCGCGCGATTCCCACGCCGGTCGCGTTGAACGCGGGATGGAGCAGGTTCGCGCGATGGACGGGGGATGCAATCCATCCTTCGACGATCTCGCGGTTTGGGTTGGGACGGTTGGTAAGACCGACATTCTCGCCGGCGAGCGTCATCCCGTCGACCCCTCCGCGCTGGATGCGATCCACGGGATTGAGTCCCTCTGGAGTGTCGTGCGACAGGTAGTGGCGAGCCGCCATGTCGGCGCTGTGCTCTCGGGCTACGGCGTCGAGGGCCGGCAAGCGCTCGAGAATCACGCGATGCTGCTCGGCGCGGGTCGCGTTGATCGCGGAATAGACCCCGTCTTCCATGAGCCGAAGATCCTCGTCCCGCGCGTCGGCGCGCGCGGCGAGGGGCTGGAGCAGGAGCAAGGCGAGCCAGAATCCCACGAGGAACGCTGCGGCCCGAACGAGGGTGGTCGGCATCGGGCTTAGGTCCCCGGCTCTCGCGCGGGGGCGGGAGGAGCGGCGGTCGGGTCTTTCATCCCGGTCGCGGCCGACAGCGCAGCCTCGTTCATCACTTCTCGGCGCACCAGCTTGCCGGCGCTGTAGTACGACCGCATATCGAGCACGCCGTCGCCGTCGGTATCCTCGTCACGCTGCGTCGGTTGGTCGTTCTTGTCGAAATAAGTGATTACAGCGGGCTTGCCATTGCGGTCGCGTTCCTCGCGAACGCGGTGGCCCGCCTCGTAGAACTCGATGCGGTCGGGCATACCGTCACCGTCGGTGTCCTGCTCCAGCCGAACCACTTGTCCGTCATGGTAGAAGGTCCAAGTGTCGACCATGCCGTCGCCGTCCGTGTCTGCGCGGCGGTTCACGATTTGACCGTTCTTATAGTCCGTCCACGTGTCGATCCGGCCGTCTCCATTGGTGTCCTCCTCACTGCGCACCACCTGCGTGCCGGTCGCGTCGTAGTAGAGGATGCGGTCGGGGACGCCCTTGCCGTGATCGTCGAAGGCCTCGCGCACGATGCGGCCCCCCTCGCGATAGACCCAGTGATCGGGCCGGCCGTCGTGGTTGCGGTCCTCGACCAAGTCTGCGACACCGGACCCCGTCGCAGTCGCGGCTTGGCCTTGAGACGGAGCACTCGGAGCGGTCGAGCCCTGGACCGGCTGCGTCAGCTGCGCGAGGGGGCGGCCGTCGCGCCGGGCCTGCAGTGCGGCGAGCTCTTCGGCGATCGAAGGAGCCGTGGCGCCTTGAGCCGGGGCGGCAGAGGCCTGGAGCGACGCGCTCCCGGGATCTGCTTGTGGCGCCTGACCCCGCTGCTCGAGTTGGTGCTGCAAGTCCCCGAGGGCGGCGGCCTCTTGCCGCGCCTGCATCTCCTCGTGGGTCAAGGGTCGGGCAGGCTGCGGATCCGGGCGCGGAACGGCCGGACCGTTCTGGTTGTCGTCGCCGGAGAGCGCCTCGGAGGCCTTGGTAAAGGGATAGGCCACGAGGGCAAATGGGAAGAGCAGGGGCTTCAGCCACTCCGGTTCGTTGTGGTGCTCATAGGAGCTCTGCTCGTCCTGGTGCACGCCTCCGATGAACACCATGTTGCCAGGGCTCGGCTGATTTCCTCCCGGTGCGCCACCGCCTGCGCCCGGCGCATAGGGATACTGCGAACTGGTCGGATCCTGGCTTTGGCCGCCCGGGTTGCCCGCGCCCATCCCCTGGCTTCCGGAGGAGCCCGAGCTCGAGCCCGCAGCCGTGCGACCCTGGCTGTTGGTCACCCCCGGCGTCGGGAGCGGGGGCAGGGATTGGCCAGGCATGATGATGGTCGCCCCGACACCCGTCATCATGTCCGGTGTATTGTCGAAGTTCTTGTGCACGTTTCCGTAGCCGCAGCCTAGTGCGAGCGCGCACAGGGCAGCGCCAGCGAGGCTCGGCGCGGCTGTCCCAACACGACCGAAGGGGAACGAGGAGCGGCCGGTCCACACAAGACGCATTCGAGCGCCCCCGCTGCAGAGGATTCACCTTTGGTTCTGCAAGAAACGTGCGATGGAGGATGCATGCGCAGGCGGGCCCGCTTTCCCTCGTGACCCCGCGGCCTCCCGAAGGCCCCCTGCGCCCTGAGCACGGGGCCGCGCCGTGTCAGGTGTGGGTAGCGCCGTACCCATTCAGGGAGTGCGCGGCGCCGCGCCCACGGGCCGAGGGCCGGCAGCGGATGTGGCGCAGACGGCTGGCTCACGCCGAAGGAGAAGTCCGTCCTTTTTCTCTGGACGCGAATCTGGATTCTACAGCGCTCGATCCGTCGAGATCCAGCCTCCTGCCCGGCGAGCGACATTGCAGGGGGTTGCGTAGGGAAAGGCGCGGATGCAGCGCGCCGCTCGAGACGGGGTGGCCGAGTTCCGTCAGGCCGCGCTCTGCGGGAGGTCCACCCCGAGTGCCTCCGCAAGATAGGGCAGGGCCTCGTCGGTGAGCGAAAGCTCCGGTGCCAGCCGCCGACCGAGGCCCTCCGCTGTCATGAGAGCAAGATTCACCATCGTCATGTGGCTGCGTGCCTGGATGCGGTGACGCCGCAGAATGTCGAAGATGCGACCGATCTCGAGCGTCACCTGAAGATTCCCGAGACCGCGCTTTCGCACGCTCTCCACGAGCTCGATGATCTCCCGCTCGTAGGCAGGATAGTCGGGCGTCGCCCGGCTCGGCGCGTTGTCGTAGAAAAGGCGCGCCACCGTCGCGCCGTCGCCCGTCGCAAACGCGAACAGCAAGCGGGCGGTCGTCAGGCGGTCCACCTCGTCGAGGGTACCGACGAGCCCCAGATCCAGCAGGACGATACACCCCGGCGCGGTGAAGCGCAGATTCCCGGGATGCAGGTCGGCGTGCACGAAGCCGTGCAAGAAAATCATCCGACACACCGCGCGCATCCCGGCTGCAACGACGCGGTGCACCTGGATCCCCGCCGCTTCGAGATCCGATTCGTGGACTCCCTCGACGAACTCCATGGTGAGCACTGCGTCGGAACACGCTACGGGGAAGAGCCGCGGAAAGCGGACCTCCGTCTCGTCGGCGAAGTTCTTTGCGAAACGCCGATTGTGCGCGGCCTCATTGGACAGGTGGATCTGCTGCTCCACGGCGTCGCAGAATGAGCGAATAGCGTCTTCCAGCGAAATCAGCCGCAGCGATGGCACGAGCCTTTCGAGCGCACGGCCGAGAAAAAGCAGGATCGAACGGTCCAGCCGGACCTTCTCAAGGATGTCCGGCCGACGCACTTTGACCGCGACCCACTGGTCGGACCCGCGCAACACTGCCCGGTGCACCTGTGCGACGGAGGCCGCCGCCACGGGAGAGGGCTCGAACCGCTCGTAAATCGTCTCGAGCGGCTGGCCGAGCTCTGACTCGATGGTGCGCCGGACCTCGCGGAACGGGTAGGCGGGCACACGGTCTTGGAGTGTCGCGAGCTCGCGGCGCAAAGGTTCGGCGAGAAGATCGCCCCGTGTCGAGGCAATCTGGCCCACCTTGATGAAGGTCGCACCGAGCCTGGTCACGAGTCCGACGAGGGCGCGGCCGAAGGCCCGCAAGAGGTGCTCGCGCCCGCGCCCGCCAGCGTCGGGGGCACGCACCCACTCGCGAGCGAAAACGTACGTGGCGAAGACCGTCGCCCCGATCATCTGCCCGCTGCGAAGCGCGATCTCAAAACCGTGCTGCAGAGCGCGACGAGCGGAGCCAGACATAAGGCGCGCAGGGTAACGCGGGTCAAGGGGAGATGGTGACGAGGGTTCCCGACGGGGAGTGCGAGGCCAGGAAGTCGATCTCCTCGTCCGTCATGGCGATGCAACCGTTGGTCCAGTTGAGATACTCCGAGTCGCCGCTCCAACGGGCGCCCTCCCCGTGCAGGCCGACCACGCCTCCAAGTGCGGTGTTCTGGGGCGGGAGGACGCTTTGCTCGTGAGCTTCCAGGATCTCCCCGTAGGTGCGCAGGGAGATGAGGCCCGCTCGGAGCCCGGCGGCCGCGTCTTCGCGTGAGGGGTAATCGATGATCAAGAAGAGATGGAAGCGGCTATCCCAACCGCGGCTTCGCAGATGGTATTCGCCCTCCGGCGTCCGGGAGTCCCCGGCCTCCCGCTTGGGCCCGACGGGCTCCCGCCCGAGCGCCACCGGCCAGCTTCGCTCGCCCCCGCCCTGGCAGACTGCTCGAAGCGTCCGAGCGGCCTTCCGCACCTCGATGCGTTCGATCCATTCGCAAGGGAGGGATTCCGGATTGGGGGCGGCCTCCTCCTCCGCAGGTGCTGGAGGCGGCGGCGGGAGCGGGAGCGGAGGGGCGCAGGCGAGAGTCGCGAGAGTCGCGAGAAGCGCGATACGGAGCCCGGCTTGGCTGCCCGCTAAGATCCCGCGGCCATGCGGAGCTCGTCCCTTCGACGCCTGTGCCTCGTGCCCCTTCTGCTTGTGCTCGCGGCGACGGCCGCAGCGCGGGGGCACAAGACGAAACCGCCGGGTCCCGAGCCGCTGCACCCGGTGCTCGGGCAGCCCTCCAAGGACCTCACCGAGGCCGACGATACGCTCTTGGATGTCGCCTACCGACACCGGCTCGGCTTCGACGCGGTGGCCCGCCTCAATCCCGAAATCAACGTCTGGATCCCCGACCCGGGCGAGATCGTCGAACTTCCGACCCAGTACATCCTTCCCGACGGAGATCCGAAGGGGCTCGTGATCAACGTCCCGGAGATGCGGCTGTACGATTTTACACGCGGCAATCCGCCGGAACTCTTTGCGATCGCCATCGGCGACGAAGAAGATCCTAGCCTATACGGCAGCTTCAGAGTGGGTCCGAAGCGTAAGGATCCGAATTGGTACGTGCCGGCCTCGATTCGCGCAGAGAAGCCGGAGCTGCCGGGGATGGTTCCGGCGGGTCCGGACAACCCCCTCGGTACGCGCTGGATGACCATCGGCAACACGTCGTACGGAGTCCATGGAACCAACAACAACTGGTCGATCGGCCGAACTGCGACCCACGGCTGCATCCGCCTCTATAACGACCAGATGGAGCGATTGTATGAGCGCATTCCGACGGGAACGCCCCTGCTCCTTGAGTACCAACCCGTGAAGGTGGGACGGCTCGACAACGGCATCTATGTCGAAGCTCATCCGGACATCTACGGGCGCGTGCCCGAGCGCAACGCCTATGTCTTGCGGCGTCTGGGCGAGCTGGGTCTGCTCGGTAGCGTGGACTTGCCTACCGTCGAGCGCGTGATCGGAGAAGCGCGGGGAGCGCCGGTGCGCGTCGGGACGATGCCCGACGCGCACTAGATGGCTACTTCGAAACCCGCTTCTTGAAGATGGCCTCCGCGGTCCGCGCGGCGTCGTCTGCACGCTGCGCGGCGGCCTTGGCCTGTGTTTCCGCTGCATCCGCACGAGCCGCGGCACTGTTCGCGGTCTTCTGCGCGTTCGCGGCCGCAGCGGCGGCGTCGTCCGCCTTGCGCGAAACATCGTCGAGACGCTTCTCGAGCGCATCGACGCGCCCGGTGGTCGCGCAACCACCGAGGGAAGCGACGAGCAGAACCGAAAGTAGGATCCGAGCCGGTCGACTGGTCATGAACTTCTCCTCTCCATGCAATGAGGCTCACCCCTTGTGCGGGTCCCATGCGGAGTCTCGGTCAGGCTGGTGTTGGGCGCAAGCAATTGGGATGACTGGCGAGTCGGACGAACCTCGCCGAAGCTCATCCGGGGAGTGAGCCGGCATGGCTGACATCGGATTGACACACGTCGCGTTGCCCGCCCGCGATCTCGAAGCGAGCATCACTTTCTATCGCAAATACGCGCGGATGGAGGTGGTGCACCAGCGCAAGGACGCGACCACCGGATCCGGTGTGGTGTGGCTTTCTGACCGCACCCGCCCCTTTGTGATCGTGCTCGTGCAGGTGGCGAGCGTGGAAAGACCTCTGGCGCCGCTTGCCCACCTTGGTGTCGGTTGCCCGACACGCGGCGAGGTGGACAGACTGTGCGGGGAGGCACGCGCAGAGGGTGCCCTGAGACTGGGTCCGATCGACTCGGGCTACCCTGTGGGTTATTGGGCCTTCCTCTCCGATCCTGACGGCCACACCCTGGAGCTGGCGTTCGGACAGGAAGTGGGCCTCACCGTCGCAGGCGCTACCAAGCTTCCCTCCAGCGACTGACCTGCGCTGCGACGTGCGGCTGCGCCGTTCTCTCACCACGCTACCGCTCGTCTTCGTGATGTTCTTCAACGTCTCGGGCGGAGCCTTCACGCTGGAAGGTCTCGTCGCCGAGCTCGGTCCGGGGCTTGCCTTGGCCACACTTGCAATTGTTCCTCTTGTCTGGTCGCTGCCCGAAGTGCTTCTGATCGGCGAGCTCGCGAGCATGCTGCCCGAAGAGGGCGGCTACTACCGCTGGGTGCAACGCGCTTTCGGGCCTTTCTGGGCCTTCCAATGCGGCTGGTGCACGTGGATGTATTCGCTTGTCGACATGGCGATTTATCCCGTGCTCTTCAACCAGTACCTCGCCTTCTTCACGCCGGACCTCTCGCCCGCGACACGGTTCGTGGTGTCACTGCTCGTGATCTGGACGGGCGTCGCCATCAATCTGCGCGGAGCGGGTCGCGTCGGGCGAACATCGATCGTCGCGGGTGTGGCGGTCCTCGGCGCCTTCGGAGCGGTCAGTGTGTTTTCGCTCGGGCATCAATCGCACGTGCCCTGGCTCCCCTTCGTGAAGCCCGGTAAAGGCCGGCTCGAGGGACTCGGGGTGGGAATCTCGGTCGCGCTTTGGAACTACATCGGATGGGACAACGCCTCGACGGTGCAGGGCGAAGTGGTGGATGCCTCACGCAGCTATCCGCGGGCGCTGGCCTTTGCGCTCCCGCTCGTGGCGATCGGCTACTTCGTGCCCCTCTTGGCGGTACTCGGCGCCACGGACTGGACGCTCTGGAGCGAGGGTGCATGGCCTGTGCTCGCAAGCATCGCCGTTGGGGGCGGGGGCCTCGGCCAGGTGTTGAGCGGGTGGCTCGCCCTCGCGGGCCTGGTCAGTGCGGTCGCCCTCTTCAATTCCCTCCTTCTGTCGTACTCACGGATCCCGCTCGCCCTGGCGGCCGACGGCTTCTTGCCGGGAGTGCTGGCGCGGCTCGACCTGCGCGGCACGCCGCGCAACGCGGTCCTGGCTTCCGCCGTTTGTTATTCGGCGGCTGCCCTCATTTCATTCCAGAGTCTGGTCGTCGCCGATGTGTTTCTCTACGGGCTTGCGCTCTTCCTCGAGTTCGGCGCGCTGCTCGAACTTCGGCGAAGGGAACCCGAGCTCCGCGGCACCTTCCGCGTGCCGCTCGATCTGGCCGGTCTCCGACTGCTTGCGGCTTTTCCACTTGCTTTCTTTCTGCTCTCGGTCGGGCTCTCGCTGCGCAGTGGAGAGTATGGGCCTTCGGCCGTGCTTTCTGCGCTCGGCGCCGTAGCGCTCGGGCCGCTCGCTTTCGTGGCGGCGGCTCGGCTTCAAAGGCCACGCGAGCGCTCGGGCGGATGAGAGAAGGAGGAAACGCAGATCCTCCCTTTGGCCTAGCTGCGTTCTCCACCGAAGAGCGTCGTCACGATGGTGCGGCCGGAGCTTCCGCGCTGCGGACCGAGAGACTCGATTTCCGGCTGCTCGGCGACGAGTTTCGCCAAGAGGTCGCGCGTTGTTTCATCGAGTCCAATGAATCGGAGCACGCTCTCCCGTGAAAGCCCGCGGCGCACGACACGCGCCCGCACCACCACCGGATTCGCGAGCGAGCTGCCATGCAAGGCGAGCGAAACGATTTGGCCGCCCTCGAGGTCGCTCCCGGACTCCACCCGCATGCCCCCGACCGAGAGGTCGCGGCCCAGGAGCACCCGTGCGCCGCCTTCGAAGAGTGCGATGACGCGCTTTCGGTAGACGCCGCGACGATTGCGACGCTGATCTCGCCGGCGGCGGGGCATGGAGCCCGGCAAGGAGTTCCCCACCCAGGCCGCGGGGCCATCCCTGTGAAGGGCCACCAATCGCTCGAGCCGCGCTCGAGCCGCGTCGGTCTGAACACCGAAGGAGACCGCGATCTCGCGGGCACGCTCCAAGAGCGCGACGCGCAGCACACTCCCCCGCACGGGGAGTGCGCGTCGGCCGTCGGGGTCTGGGAAGAAGACGGTGATCTGCGCACCTCGGGCCGGGGTCACGCCCGCAACGAGCCTGCATCCCGTGGTGGAGAGTTCGACAAGGGTGCCGGAGCGGCGGCGCAGTCCGGCGCGAAATGAGATCGGCGCTCCTACGGCCACACGCTCTGCGCGCCTTTTCTCCGGGCCTCGGTACAAGAGCCGTGTGAGCAGGAGCCGCAGCGCGTCCGGGTGGACCGGCCGATTCACCAAGTAGTGGAAGCCCACCCGCTGGAGCGCTCTTCGCAGCGTGCGTGAGCCTCCGCTCACCACAGCAACGCGCGTCGGCTCGGGATCGGTGGGCGCGTAGGGGAGCTCCGGCAGCCCGAGGGCGCGTCGGCCCGACGCCACGATGAGCCGCAGGCTGCCGTCGAGGGCACCTCGTCCGGGGACGAGATCTTCGGGCAAGCGGCGGACCACAGCGGGGCCGAGCTCTGCGAGAAGGGCGGCGACGTCGTCGAGTTCACCATCGTCGATCAAAAGGACAGCCGGACGGGTCCCCATGACGAGCCTCGGGCCGGGCGCGGCACGCCACCCGGCGCCCTCTTGATCGGCAGAATCGGGGGCACCCTATAGAGACCCTTCCTGTAAGGCGAGCCTCCTCGAGGGTAGGGTCCATGGGGTAGAGTGGTTGTCCGTGCACGTGCTGAGCGATCCTCACGCGAACCCGTGCACGGCGTGGAGATTCGATGCGGTTCTTCTTTGGAGACTGGGTGACCCCTCGGAGAACGTGTCTGTTTCGAGTAAGTTGGAGGCTCTCAGGACGTGACCCGCGCTGAAGCGCCGGAGCGCGAATTCCTTCTGCGCCTTGCGCTCGCGGCGCGCGCGTGAGGCTGCGAGAAACAGAGCGCAGCGTCTTCTCTCGCGACGGATACCTGCTGCGGCGCGATGTCTTCCCGCCGGAGGAGGTCGAAAAGCTTCGGACCGCTGCCGAGGAGGTGGTCGCGTCCGTCGTGGAGCGGGCGCGGGCAGGCGAGGGCAGCCGCGAGTTCCGGCTGCCGGGAGATCACCGCTTCCAGTTCGCGCGTCAGAGCCTGATCCAGTGGGAGTGGCGCGAGGGCTCCGGCGAGGTTCGCCTGCTCGAACCGGTCACGCATCTCGACCCTCGCTTCGATGCGCTCTGGGGCGATCCGCGCCTCTCAGACCCGATGAAGGATTTACTTGGCGCAGCAGGCGTCTGCCCCTTCACCTCAAAGCTGAACCTGAAGCGCCCCCGGGAGGGTTCGGAATACCCCTGGCACCAGGATTATCCCTACTGGTACGTCCGCACCCCCGAGCACGCCCATGAAATCGTGAACGCGATGATCTTTCTGGACGACGCCTCGGTGGCCAATGGAGCGCTACGCGTTCTCCCCGGCTCCCATCGGACGGGCCCTGCGGCCCGGGACCGTTCGGAGCCCTCGCAGTTTCTCGCCGACCCCGCCCGCATCGACGAGACAAAGAGCGTGCCGGTGGAGGCCCCGGCGGGCGCGGTCCTCTTCTTCCCCGCGCTCCTCCTGCACCGCTCCTCTCCCAACACTTCGGAGCGTCAGCGCCGCGCACTCCTGCTCTCCTACCAGCCCGCGGGGCGGGAGCGTCAGGAGACGCTCCCGTGGCATCCCGAGCTCGTACACAATCTCCCGTGAGAGCTCTCCCGTGTTCGTGGACGGCGTCCAGCCGACGGGTCGGAGGGCGAGACCCTGTCGCCGAAGCCCGCGGGCTTGGCAGCCCACGCCCGGGATGCCGCGAGGGATCGCTGGTTTACTTGGCGACGCCGGTCTCGCTCGGATTGTAGTCCACCCGGACAACCTTCAGGTTGCCGGAGTACCGATTGCGCGAGAAGACCACGCGCCCCTTGCCCTTGTACAGCCAGTCCGTACGGCTCGTATCGGAACCGAAGTAGTAGGGAATGAACGCTTTGCCCGTGATGTAGCCATTCGCATCGTCGGGTTCCCCGAGGATCTTTCGGACCTCGATGTCACTCATGCCCACCTGGACCTTGGCCAGGGGGCTATTCGGGGGCGGCGGATTCCCCTTGTGGGTGTCGTTGGGATCCGCTTGCGTCCCGCTGTTCGCGGTCGACTGGTCGCTGCTCTGCGGATGCGAATGACCGCACGCCGCATTCAAAGCGAAGAAGAACGCCACACCCAAGAGCCCTACACGTCGAGCCATCATCCCTGGCACCTCCATTTCAAAGTGGCGGGGTTTCCGAAAATCCCGCGCTTAGACCATAACCCGGCAGACCCGCTCGATGGGAGACCGCTCCGATCCCACTGACCACTTCTTCCCACCCCGGATAGACTGCGCTCGACATCCCCTATCGAATGGACACGGGAGGAAGATGAGGTGGGACCGCTCCAAGGCATTCGGGTGATCGAGATCGCGGGCATCGGGCCCGGGCCCTTCGCAGCCATGATGCTGGCCGACATGGGTGCCGAGGTCCTGCGAGTCGACCGTACACAGAATGTCCCATCGATCGATCCCGGTGTCCCCCCGTTTGACGTGCTGAATCGAGGGCGGCGATCGATCGCCGTAGATCTAAAGCGCCCCGAAGCAATCGAGGCCGTGCTGCGCCTCAGCGAGGGGGCGGACGCCCTGATCGAGGGCTTTCGCCCGGGTGTGATGGAGCGTCTCGGTCTCGGGCCCGATGTGTGCCTGGCGCGAAACCCGCGCCTCGTCTTTGGACGGATGACGGGCTGGGGCCAAGAAGGCCCGCTCGCCCGTGCGGCAGGCCACGACATCAACTACATCGCGCTGGCGGGTGCCCTCGCTCCGATCGGGCGGCTCGGGGAGGCGCCGCTTCCTCCCCTCAACCTGGTCGGTGACTTTGGGGGAGGCGGCATGCTGCTCGCCTTTGGAGTGGTGTGCGCACTCGTCGAGCGGCAGCGCTCGGGCAAGGGTCAGGTGGTCGATGCCGCCATGGTGGACGGCGCCGCGATCCTGATGGCCATGTTCTTCGGGATGCGCAAAGCCGGCTTCTGGTCGGATGAGCGTGGCGCAAATCTGCTCGACACCGGGGCGCACTTCTACGAGGTGTACGAGACCTCGGACGGAAAGTACGTCTCGGTCGGTTCGATCGAGCCCCAGTTCTACGCAGAACTCTTGCGGCTTACCGGGCTCGACAAAGCCGACCTTCCGAAGCAGATGGACCGCACCCGGTGGCCAGAGCTCAAGGAGAGGTTGCGCGCGGTTTTTCGGACCAGAAGCCGCGACGAATGGTGCGCGGTGATGGAGGGGACGGATGTGTGCTTCGCCCCCGTTCTCGGCCTCGGAGAAGCGCCGTCCCATCCCCACAACCGTGAGCGGGGAACCTTCATCGAGGTTGCGGGAACCATTCAGCCCCGCCCGGCGCCGAGGTTCAGCCGGACCGATCCCGAGATCCCGCGTCCACCCGCACATGCGGGCCAGCAGACCAACGAGGCCCTGGCCGAGTGGGGCTTTTCCGCCGACGAGATCCGAAAGCTCCGGGAGGCGAAGGCCATCGCGTAACGCGCTCAAGGTTCGCGCGCGGCAGAATCGCGCGCGCCCGACGCCAGCGTCGTGATACGGCTCTCAAGGCGCCCCTCCCTCTAAGGCGGGGCGCGCGCGCTCGTCCAGCACGGAGGGGATGGGGAGTGGAAGTACGCGATCGCGTGGTCGTTGTGACAGGAGGCGCCAGCGGCATCGGCGCCGCGCTCGGCCACCGCTTCGCTGCGGAAGGTGCGCGGGCCGTTGTGGTCGCGGATCGCGATGCGAGCGGCGCCGCCGAGATTGCCCGCAGAATCGGGGGACTTGCCGTGACGACCGACGTCGCGGTCGAGCGCGATGTAAGAGCGCTCGTCGCCCTGGTCCTCCAACGATTCGGGGCGATCGATCTCTTCTGCTCGAATGCCGGCGTGGCGCTCGGTGGGGGCTTCGGAGAAGACGGCGGCCCCTTCGCGCCCGAAGAGGCCTGGCGGGCTTCTTTCGACATCAACGTGATGGCCCACGTCTACGCCGCGCGCGCGGTGCTGCCCGGCATGCTTGCGCGCGCCTCCGGCTACCTCTTGAGCACCGCGTCCGCCGCAGGGCTCCTTACCGACCTCGGGAGTCAGGCCTACTCGGTCACCAAACACGCCGCGGTGGCGTTCGCCGAGTGGCTCGCCATCCACTACGCCGACAAGGGCATCCGCGTCTCATGCCTGTGTCCCCAGGGCGTACGTACCCCCATGCTGATGGGTGCTGCCGCCGCGGGTGCCGGCGGACACCTGACGCCCGGCATGATTGCGCCCGAAGAAGTCGCGGAGGCGGTGGTAGCAGGGCTGCGGCGAGAGGAGTTCCTGATCCTCCCGCACCCGGAGGTTCGGGAGTACTTCCAACGCAAGGCTCAAGACTACGACCGCTGGCTGCGGGGAATGCGCCGGTTGCGCGATCGTGTTTCCCCGAAGGCACCCTAGAGCGGCGGGTCTGAGAGCTTCAGCAGCTGCTTGCCGAGGTTCTTGCCCTCGAAGAGGCGCAGGAACGTTCGCGGTGCGTTCTCGATACCGACCTGAACGTCCTCTTGATGCTTGATCTTGCCGCTCGTGACCCAGCCCGCAAGCTCTCGCATGGCTTCGGCGAAGCGCGCGAGGTAGTCGAGCACGATGAAGCCTTCCATGCGCGCGCGCTGGACCACGAGGTTCAAGTAGTTGCGAGGCCCTGGCGGCGGCTCCGCTGCGTTGTAGCTGGAGATCCCCCCGCAGAGAACGATGCGCGCCCGCGTCGCAATCTGCGCGAGCACGGCATCGAGGATTTCCCCGCCCACGTTGTCGAAGTAGACATCGACGCTGCGCGGGCAGAGGTCGCGAAGGCGGGCACCTACGTTCTCTGCCTTGTAGTCGATCGTGTGATGAGGCCCGCCTCGCCGAGCAGCCAGGCGCACTTCTCCCGGCCGCCTGCGATCCCGATCACGCGGCAACCCTTCAACTTTGCGATCTGCGCGGCGACCGAGCCGGTGGCCCCCGCCGCGCCGGAGACAACGACCGTCTCACCCGTCACAGGCTTGCCGAGATCGAGAAGTCCGAAGTAGGCGGTGAGGCCGGTAATGCCGAGCACGCCGAGCGGCCAGGTAAGGGGGATGCCCGGCGGGAGCTTCGAAACAGGCAAGGGACCCATGCCATCGCTTACGGCATAGTCCTGCCAGCCGAAGGTTCCTTGCACGAAGTCACCGGGCTTGAAGGCCGGATTCTTCGATTCCACTACCTGACCGACAGAGCCCGCACGCATCACCTCGCCAAGCCGGACGGGCGGGATGTAGCTCGGACGATCCTCCATCCAGCCGCGCATCGCCGGATCGAAGGAGAGATAGAGATTGCGTACCAGGAACTGACCCTCCCGCGGTGTCGGTATGGGCACCTCGCGCCAAGCGAAATTGGTTTCCTTCACCAGGCCGGTGGGCCGAGAGGACAGGACCCATTGACGGTTGACCGAGGGGCTTGTGGCGGACATCGGATCCTCCTGGGATAGAGAGCGAGCGTAGCTGCGCCCTCAAGGGCGGCCACGCGGGTGCCGATGCTGCCCGCGGGGAGCCCG
>DAIOWK010000007.1:0-29243 GCA_036758525.1 Myxococcota bacterium | reverse complement strand
TCGAACTTCCTGGGCTCGTTGCAGGGTTTTCTCCAGATCCTTCTCATGGTGACGGGCCTGGTATCTCTGTGCATCGTTTTCATCGCGGCGAATACCGCATCGATGGCGGTGCGTGAACGAGCGGGCGAAATCGGTGTGCTGCGCGCAATCGGTTTCCGGCGCCGCACAATCTTCGCCATGCTGCTCTCCGAAACCGTCGTTCTCTCGTGGTTGGCGGGCGCGCTGGGCGTGGGGCTCGCCTTTGTCGTGACGACCTCCCTTTCGCGGCTCGGTGGGAGCATCGCGGCACTCGGTCCCCTCGGCGGCTTCATCGTCACTCCGGGGGTGATCGTCCAGGGCCTCTTGCTCTCCCTTGCGATCGGAGTGTTCGCGGGCTTTGCCCCGGCCTACGGTGCGGCTCGACGCCCGGTCGCGGATACCCTGCGAGAGGTGTTCTAGTGCTTCCCTTGAGCTACTCGGTCCGCAACGTGGCCCTACGGCCCCTGCGGAGCCTGCTCTCCGTCGCGGTCATCGCGCTCGTCGTCGTCGCGTGCAGTCTTTTCCTCGGTCTCATCTCGAGCCTTCGCCGGAGCTTCATCTCGAGCGGTGATCCCATGAATCTCGTGGTGCTCCGCAAGGGCTCGGACAACGACGGCGCGAGCCAGCTGACGCGAGAGGCCGCGGCGTCGCTGCACTACCTCGATGGCATCGCGCACAACGCCGAGGACGTTCCGCTCTTTTCGCCCGAGCTCGTCGTGCAACCTTTCTTGCAGACCCGAAACGGCGGCCGGGAGAACGTGCTCGTGCGCGGGGTCGAGCCGATCGCCCTCGAGGTTCACACGGGAGTCCGCGTCGTCGAAGGGCGCATGTTCCGCCCGCGACTCCATGAGGTCATTGTCGGCAAGGCGATGGTGGGTCGTTACGAAGGTGCATTCCTCGGCGGGGAGCTTCATCTCGGACGCGGCCGCTGGAAGGTGGTGGGGATCTTCGACGCCGCAGGGTCTTCCCTGGAGAGCGAGGTCTGGGCCGACGTCGAAGAGCTCGCGGAGGACTCTCGCCGGCCTACGCCGTACTCGGGGGTGCGACTGCGCGCAGCCAGCGGCGCGGAGCTTGATCGCCTGAAGGCGCACATCGATGCGGATCCGGAGTACGCGCTCGAAGCCTCGCGCGAAGTGGAGTACTACGCCAAGCAGTCGGAAACTGCGAACTCGCTCTACATTCTCGTCGTAGCCATTGCGGTGTTGGCCGGCGTTGGTGCGGGATTCGGTTCGGCCAACACGATGTATGCAGCCGTGCAGTCCCGCACCGCCGAGATCGGGACGCTCCGCGCCCTTGGCTTCTCGCGTGGCGCGATTCTGACTTCGTTCGAGGTGGAGGCGCTCACGCTTTCGCTGGCAGGCTTCCTTTCGGGGGTTGTTCTCTCCCTCTTGCTCGCGGCGGCCCTGCGGCGCGTGCAGGGCGGGATCGCCTTCACGTCTTCGACCTTCACCACCAACCTGGTGACCCTCTCGATCGGGGTCGGCGACCTGGCGCAGGCGTGCGGCCTCGCCGTCCTGATCGGTCTCTTAGGCGGTCTCGGGCCCGCCTATCGAGCGGCGCGGCTTCGTCCGATCGAAGCGCTCCGCAAGGCCTGAACGCTAAACTGATCGCGTCGCGCCCACGCACGGGAGAGGCCGGTGAGTTTGAGCAGCGAGGAGAAGCTCCGAGCCGACTTGGCGGCCCTGCGCGTAGAACGCCCTGCCGAATCGGCGGAGAAGAAGGGGCGCGCCCGCAGAAGGAACCCCCTCGTGTGGCTCGCGGTCGCCACGCCCGTCGCCCTTGGGATTGGGGCGATCGCGCTCCGTGCGACACCGGTGACGGTGGCTCCCGCCACGCTTACCGACACCGCCGCCCTTGGGGATGCGCCTGTGCTCACGGGCTCGGGCTACATCGTACCGGGCGACAAAGTCGTCGCGATTGGCGCGCGGGTCCCGGGTCGCGTCGAGCGTTACCTCGTGGACGATGGTTCGATCGTAAAGGCAGGCGACGCGCTCGTTCAGCTGGACGATCGCGAATACCGGGCCGCGCTCGATCGCACGCGGGCGCAGCTCGAGGTCGCGCGTGCCAACCTCCGGCTCGCGGAATCCGAACTTGCTCGGGGCACCGAACTGGCGAACGCCCACTACTTAGCAGCCAGCGAACTGGACATTCGCCGCAACAAAGTCGAGGTGAACCGGGCCACGATCCACGAGCTCGAGGCCGCGCTGGCCCAGGCAGAGGTCAGCCTCGAGTACACGATCCTGCGCGCTCCCACCGACGGTGTTGTCCTGGCCAAGCTCAAGGAGGCGGGCGAGATCGCGGTCCCCGGTGGCTTCGCGGGATCCGGCGATCTCGTGCGGCTCGCGAACCTTCATGATCTGCGGGCCGAGGTGGACGTGAACGAGAGCGACCTGTCCCAGGTCCGCCTGCACCAGCGCGCCCAGGTCACCCCCGACTCCGACCCGAATGCCCACTACGCCGCCGAGGTCGTAAAGCTCTACCCACAGGTGGACCGACAGAAGGGCACACTCAAGGTGGAAGTCCGGATCCTCGAGCCCGACGGCAAGCTCTTGCCCGACATGAGCGCGCGGGTGGCATTCCTCCCCGACGTGCCTGCCGGGGGCAGCGCGAATCGCCAGGCGATCCTGGTGCCGGCGGCCGCCCTGCGGCGCGAGAACGACGGCCGCAGTTACGTGTGGGTGGTGGACGATGGCCGCGCCCGGCGCAGCGATGTAGAGACGGCGGGCCTGGTGGGCGATCGCGTGCGAATCACCCGCGGCTTAAAGGGTGACGAGAAGCTCGTGGTCGGAACGCCCCCGGCGCGAGACGGCGTGCGGGTGAGCGTTGTGCCCTAGCCGGCGAGGCGAAGGCTCGACTGCGATCCCCCCGGTCGCTAGGTTGCGCGCCGGCCGTTTACGAACCGCTCACTCCCGGATGACACGGAGGGTCCCCTCGATGGCACGCGGCAGGCTCGATCTCGTCGCATACCTCTATATTTTCCTTGGCATCCCCGCGATGGTCGGCTTTTTCGTCGTCCTGTTTGTGCTCGGCCGCATGTTCAACCTCCCGGCCTAAGCCGCGCCAAACTCCTGCCGGAGGGTTTGCCGGTCCGCTTCCCACGCACGGGCCGGCAGGAGGGAGCGGGCCTCTCCCGGAGCCATTCGGGAATCTCGGGAAGCGACAAAATCCCTTCTAGGACGCTGAGTTCACGCTCAAGTGGGGACCGGCTGGCGCCGACCCTTCCTAACAGATGCCGCGCGCTCCCTCCACCCTGTTGCTCTCGCTTTTTCGTGCCTTCGCACTCACTTCCGTTGTGGTCGGCTGCGGCTGCGCGGGCGCCGGGCCAAGCGCGCTCGCACCTGCGCACTACCGATTCTTCGACACACCGGCGTCCAATGACATTTGGACCCCGACCATCCGGGGCTGGCAGGCTCGGGAGCGGGCACTCCCGGACACCGAGATGCTGCGCCCGGCGGAGGGGTCGATGGGAGCCCGGGTCTCCGAAGGAGTCGGCAATACGATCGGTCCTGGTGGCACACACGGAGACTTGCGGGCGGAGTACTTCGCATTCCGTGCCGAGCGCAAGCGCGAGTTGGCCCGCGAGGTCGCGGAGTGGATCCAGAGCGAGGCGAAGCACCACTACATTCCGAATGGACCGATCGCCCGCTGGGCCACCCTGGAGGAGACGCTCGCGAACAACGGGGCGAGCTGTAACGGCCTCGAGCTGCTTCCCTACCGCTTCCTGCTCGACGCCGGTTTCCGGCCGGACGAGGTGTACCGCGCGATCGTGATGCGCCCCTCGGACGGTCAGCATCATATGGTGACGTTGTGGTTCGAGAACCCCGACGATCCGTGGGTGATCGATCCCACGGGTGCGATGACCAGCGGGATGCCGCACCTCTCGGAGGTGACGGCCTGGGTGCCGATCAAGGTCTTTAGCGAATACGTGGAATACACGGTGCATCCCGACAGTGCCGCGCCCGGCAGCCTGGCCGTACGACAGGCGCACTGAGGGTTTAGCGCGGCTCAGCGATCTCGATGACAAGGCCTCGTCGCCTTTGTTGACGCCAGGGCCAAGCGTTCCATACTCGGGCGCCGATGAAGAACCATCTCACCGCTCTCTGCGCGCTTGCCCTCCTTGCCCTGACTGTCGCCTGCGGCCGCACGGAGCCGAAGGGACCGCCGCCCTTTCGAGTCGCTCTTCTCACGCCTGGCTCGGTCGCCGACGGTGGCTGGAACCAAGCGGCGTATGAGGGACTGCTGCGCATCCGCGATGAGCTCGGCGCCGAGGTGAACAACGAGGAGACGAAGACACCAGGTCAGTTCGAGGAGGGGTTTCGCGACTATGCGAGTCGCGGCTATCAACTCATCTTCGGGCACGGCTTCGAGTACCAGGAAGCCGCCGCCCGCGTGGCTGCCCAGTTCCCCGACACGGTCTTCATCACCACCTCGGGCAATACGATTCGCCCGAACGTTGCTCCGATGGTGTTCGAGCTCGAACAAGCCACCTATTTGTGTGGCGTTCTTGCCGGGCGCATGAGTGCAAGCAAGGTGATCGGGATGATCGGGGGAATCGATATCCCATCGATCCGCAGCACGTTCTTGGCGTTTCGCGCCGGGGCCGAATCTGCCATGCCCGCCATCTCCGTGCGCGAGGTCTTCACCGGCAGCTTTCAGGACAGTGGAGCTGCTCACGAGGCGGCTCTGGCACTGCTCGACGCTGGGGCGGATTTTCTGCTCCATCAAGCCAATGACGCGGGTCGGGGGGTCTTCCAGGCGGTCTCCGAGCGCGCGGCGAGCGGTGCCCACGTCTTTGCCTTCGGAACGAACAAGAACCAGAACGACATGGCGCCAGATGTCGTGATCGCCTCGGCGGTGCTCGACGTCCCCTCGGCGTTCGTACTGGTGGCGCGCCGCGTCCGGGACAAGACGTTCCGTGCCGAGCCGCTGCGCCTTGGGATGAATGACGGAACCGTGAGCTTTGTGCTGAACCCCGCCCTGGTTTCGAAGATCCCGGAGCCGGTTCGTGTCGAGCTCGGGGAACTCGAAGAACAGATCCGCGCCGGTTCCCTGGTCGTTCCGAGGGGCGACTTCTGACGGCAACCGGCGGAGGTGGCGGTCCGCGCCCCGACGCGACCGCGACCCGGGCGGTTCGCTTCGTCGAAATCTCGAAAGCCTTCGGACCCGCCCGCCCCGCGCTGCTCAAGGTCTCCCTCGACCTCTGCGCGGGCGAGATCCTGGCGCTCCTCGGCGAAAACGGCGCTGGGAAGTCGACCCTCATGCATGTGCTGCTCGGCCTCGTGCGGCCGGACACGGGTCAGCTCGAGATCGCCGGGCGTCGGGTTGACCTCGCGGGCTATTCCCCGGCCGACGCGCTCCGCGCCGGGGTGGGGATGGTGCACCAGCACTCCACCCTCGTTCCCGCCATGACGGTGCCGGAGAATATTGCCTTCGGTGCCGTGGGGGGGAGCGCGCTGTTCCGACGGGCACGGGTGCGCGCACGGGTGGCACGGCTTGCGGAGCAGTACGCCCTCGACGTTCCCCTCGATGTGCCGGTCGCCCAGCTTTCGGTGGGTCAGCGCCAGCGCGCGGAGATCTTGCGCACGCTCGACCGCGGCGCGCGAGTGATTGTCTTGGATGAGCCTACGGCGGCGCTTACGCCGGGGGAGACGCAAGCCCTCTTTCCCGGCCTGCGCCGGCTGCGGGATGGAGGAAGCGCGATCGTCTTCATCTCGCACAAGCTCGAGGAAATCGAAGGGCTGGCGGACCGGGTCGCAGTGCTTCGGCGCGGCGTCCTTGTGGCGGTGAAAGGGGCGCGCGAAGCCGATGCCCGCGAACTGGGGAGTCTCATGCTCGGGCGAGATCTTCCCGGGCTCGTGCGGCCTCCGGCGCTGCCCAGGGAGGAGGGGGCCCCCGCATTTGCGCTGCGGGATCTCGAAGCCCCTGGGTTGCGCGAGGCGAGCCGACTCAAGGGTGTGACGCTCGCGGTGCAAGCGGGGGAGATCGTGGGAGTGGCCGGGATCGACGGAAACGGCCAGCGCGAGCTCGAAGAAGTGCTCGCGGGCGTTCGCCCGATCACTGCCGGCCGGATCGAGGTTTCAGGACGGCTCGTTCCTCCGAGCGTGCGGCGTTTGCGTGCGGCGGGCGTTTCCCATCTGTCTGGCGAACGCGAGCGTGGCGGTCTCGTCGCAGGCTTTACGATTGCAGAAAACCTGATTCTGAAGAGCTCGTATGACGACCGTCGATTCGTGCGGGGGGGCCTGCTCGACCGGGAGGCGGCGCGTCGATACGCGCGAGACGTGATGCAGCGCTTCGGGATAAAGCCCGCCGACCCGGACCTGGACATCGCGACGCTCTCCGGAGGGAATGCCCAGAAGGTGGCCGTGGCCCGCGAGCTCGATTCGCGGCCGCGCGTGCTCGTGGCCGTGAATCCAACGCGCGGACTCGACGTGGGCTCCGCGCGCTTCGTGAACGAGCAGCTCCTCGCGCTCCGTTCTCTGGGCGGCGCTGTGCTCCTCGTCTCGACAGAGCTCGATGAAGTTCTCTTCCTCGCCGACCGCGTCGTGGCGCTGGTCGAAGGGTGCGTCGTCCCTGTGCCGCGCGACGCAGACCGCGCGGCGCTGGGTGCGATCCTGCTCTCGGGTGCGCCGCAGAGCGCCGTGGCGTGACCACGCGACAAGCCGCCTCCGCGGCGCTTTGGCCGGTGCTCTCGGTCGTGCTGGCGCTCGGCATGCTCGCGCTCTTGCTCCTGCTCCTGGGCTACGCACCTCTTCCGGCCCTTTGGGCCCTCGCGTCGGGCGCATTCGGCAGCAGCGCTGCGTGGACTGCGACGCTGCTCAAGGCGTCGCCCCTTTTGTTCACGGGCCTCGCCGTCGCGCTCTCGTTTCGTTGCGGTGTCTGGAATATCGGAGCTGAGGGCCAGCTCTACGCCGGTGCACTCGCAGCGACCGCTGTGGCGACACGCCTCCTGCCCGGCGCCCCGGCCGTAGTCCTCACACCGCTCCTCAGCTTGGCCGGCGCTGCGGGGGGGGCACTGCTCGCTGCAATCGCGGGGGTGCTGCGGGCTGCGCGCGGAGTATCCGAGGTGATCTCCACCATTCTGCTCAACTTCGTGGCGATCCAGGCGGTGGCTCTCGCGGTCCACGGCCCGCTCCAGGAGGCATCCCGTGCCTACCCTCAAAGCGATGCGCTTCCCGCTGCGGCACTGCTCCCCGCCTTTGGCCGTCTGCACCTCGGGATCGCGATCGCCGTGGCTCTGGCCTTCGCCGTCCAGCTGCTGATTTTTCGCACCGCTCTCGGCTTCCGCATGCGCGCGGTCGGTCTCTCGCCGGTCGCCGCGCGCTTCGCCGGCATCTCGCCTGAGCGACATGCACTCGTGTCGATTTCCATCGCTGGGGCCCTGGCAGGGCTCGCCGGCGCCTTTGAGGTGGCGGGGGTGACCGAGCGGCTGTACGAGGGTCTCTCGCCGGGCTACGGCTACACCGCCATCGCGGTGGCGCTGCTCGCTCGGTTGAACCCGCTCGCGACGCTGCCGGCCGCACTCTTCTTCGGCGCGCTCGAGGCCGGCGCCGGGGCGATGCAGCGAAGCGCGGGAGTTCCCTCGGTGGTGACCCAGATCGTGCAGGGACTCGTGATTCTGGTTTTCGTTGCCATCCCCTTCGAAGCCCGCCAGGCGCCCTTGCCCGGGGCTTCCATCGACGGAGCCGCGTAGCATGGAGGCGCTCTTCGACTCGGCGCTTCGTCTTGCCGCACCGCTCCTGCTTGCGGCGCTGGGGGAGCTCCTGGTGGAGCGCGCGGGTGTCCTCAACATTGGGGTCGAGGGCATGATGCTGGGCGGTGCGTTCGCTGCGTTCGTGGCCGCCGTCGCCACGGGCTCACCTGCCGTCGGGGTCGTGGCAGGAGGGGCGGCCGCCTGCGCCTTGGGAGCGCTCTTCGCCTACTTCGCGGTGGTTCGGCGCATCGACCAGATCGTGGTCGGAACCGCCATCAATCTGCTTGCGCTCGGCGCCACGGGAGTGGGTGTGCGCGCAATCTATCCGGGTGGCGCACCCACGGCACCGACGGTCGGCGACCTTCTCCTGCCCGGCTTGGCGAGGCTCCCGATCTTCGGGCGGAGTCTTTTTGCGCAGACTCCGTTTGTCTACGGCGGGATCTTCGCTGCCGTGGCGATTGCGCTCTTCTTGCGCGGCACCCGGCTCGGACTGCGGCTGCGCGCGGCAGGGGAGTCTGCGCGCGCCGCGGACGCGGAGGGGGTCGATGTGATGGCGCTGCGCGCTTGTGCGGTACTGGCCGGCGCTCTCATGGCCGGGATCGCGGGGGCAAACCTGTCGCTCGCGCAGTCCAACAGCTTCACCGAGGGCATGACGGCGGGTCGGGGCTTCATCGCGCTCGCGGTCGTGATCTTCGGCGGCTGGCGAGCTTCGGGGATCGCCTTGGCAGCGGTCTTCTTCGGAGCGGCGAGTGCGCTCCAGTTCCGGCTGCAAGCCGGTGGCGTGCCCATCCCGTACCCGGTTTTCTTGATGTTCCCGTACTTGATCACACTCGCGGTGCTGGCTTTTGCGACGCGAAGGACACACGGCCCCGAGGACCTCGGCCGGCCCTATCGACGAGAGGCGGCCTGAGCCGACCTTCCGCGCGAAGGGTAGAATGCGAAAAACCCGCCCGTGAAGGAGCCCCCGTGTCGCCCTCCCAGATTCCGACCCTCCGGCTTGAGCCTTCGGACGAATACATGCACACCAATACCGGCGAGCCGAATTTCAATGAGAGCATGTACTTCAACTTCTTTGACGAAAGCGAGCGGCTCGGCGGCTTTCTCCGCATCGGGAATCGCCCGAACGAAGGCTACGCCGAAACGACCGTCTGCCTGTACGAGCCTGCGGGTCCCGTGCTCTTCAATTTCAAACGAGCGCCCATCTCGGGAAACGAGAGCTTCCAAGCCGGCGGCATCCACTTCGAGGTCGATGCCCCGTTCGAGAAGCTCCGCATCGCCTATTCCGGCAAGGCGTGCCGGCTGCTGCGGCCCCTCGAGATGGCGGATCCGCGCAGCGCGTTCAAGAACAACCCGTTTGTCGAGATCTCCGTGGAGCTTGCGATCGGGGGGGTGGGGCCCATGTTCGGGGGAGAGCGAGTCGCCCCGGGCGCCTCTGCGCACGAGATGGAGTTCGCGAAAGGACACTACGAACAGCATCACCGCGCTGTGGGATCCGTCTCGATCGAAGGTCGAAGCCACGCGTTCCGCGGGCTTGGCCTCCGCGACCACTCCTGGGGTCCGCGCTCCTGGCAGGCCCCCGCCTGGTATCGCTGGCTCACCGCGAACTTCGGCGACGACTTCGGCTTCATGGGGAGCTTGGTCGCCTCGAAGGACGGGAGCGAAACACGCGGGGGTTTCGTGCATCGCGGGCATGAGCTCGTGCTCGTGCGATCTCTTGAGATCGAGACCGAGTTTGTCGGGACCGAACAGGTTCACGACCGCCTCCGGGTTCAACTCCTGTGTGCGGATGGCCGTACACTCCACGTGGAGGGCCGCGTGCTCTCGCTCATCCCCCTGCGCAACCAGCGGGGCGAGCATGTAACGCGTATCAGCGAGGGCATGACGGAGTGGACGTGCGAGGGCCGCACGGGCTATGGACTCTCGGAGTATCTCGACCAGCTTTCGTGATCTCCAAGGACGAAGGGGAGTGATGGGCGACGAGGGGACGGGTGAATCCACCGCGCATGGGCCGGAGCTCCTGCCGATCCTTGAGAAGGCGTCGGACCATCCTTGCTTCGAATGCGCGTTGTGCTGCAGGTACATCGCGATTGAGATCGATGCACCCACCACGAACCGGGAGTATGACTACCTGGTCTGGTACCTCTATCACCCGGGGGTCAGCGTCTTTGTCGACTGGGACGGGGCCTGGTTCGTGAGGTTCGAAACGCGCTGTCATCACCTGACCCCGCAAGGGCTGTGCGGCGTCTACGAACAGCGCCCCGCGATCTGCCAGGACTTTGACTGGAAGGATTGCGAACGTCACCAGACCGATGGCCCACCGGACAAGTGGCTGTTCGAAAGCGCGAACCAGTTCCTCACGTGGTTCGCAAAGCAGCGCCCGAAGAGCTACCGCCGCTTTCAGGCCTGGAATCGCAAGCGGACCCGCACCAAGACGAGCCGTGAGCTGCGTCGCATAAAACTCGTGGCGCTCGCTCCGCGGGTCGCAGCCCGTTAGCCCGAGGGGGAGGCCCGGCTCGGTCGAAACCCGGGTTCTCGAGCACCTGTTCGCATACGGAACTCTTCGACCTCGCAGCGCACCGCCCAAGCTCGCCCATATCCTGCGCCGCGCCTCGAGCCTCGGGGCAGCCTGGGTTCCCGGCGAGCTCTACGACCTCGGTTCTTATCCCGGCGCGATTGCGCCGCAGCCGGGCGCGTCGCAGGAGTTCCGGGTGCACGGCGAGGTACTGCAGCTCACCGGGCTCGAGTCGTGGCTTCCCGAGCTCGACGCGTACGAAGGATTTGACCCCGCCTCTCGTGACACGAGTCTCTTCGTGCGCACCCCGTGTACCGCGACCCTCCCCTCAGGCCAAGCCATCACCTGCTGGATCTATCTCTATAGAGGTACGCCCCCAGCCGACGCACACATTCCGAGCGGGCACTGGGACGACCCGTCAGGGCTGGGTTGAACTTTGGGGCTGCGCGGAACCCTGGGGCTGTGCTGAGCCTTGCGGCTGTGCGGAGCCCTGGGGCTGCGTCGAACCGTCGGGCGGCGGCGTGTCGCGATCGACTTCGATCTTGAGCTCCTTGCGCTGCTGGGCCGCTCGCTCCTGCGCCGCTGCGCGCTCCTTGTCGATCTGGAGCGCGAGCTCCTTGCGCACTTCCTCAGCCTGCGCCCGCTCGGCCTCGACCCGCCCGCGCCGCAGCTCGATCAGCTTCTGCTCAAGCAGCTGATTCTCGAGGGCGATCAGCTCGACAGGGAGGACGGGATCTTGGGTGCCCGGCACATACACGACCGTGATGTCGGCACGGGATTCCGCTCCATCGCTCGCCCGTGCATAGACCTCAAGCTTGTTCTTCCCCGACTGGAGAGGCACCAGCGCTCCGAACGATCCGTCGGCCTTGGCGCGCTCTACATCCGCTGGTTTCCCGGTGGTGAGGTTCTTCACCGTAATCTCGTCGATATTGGCAAAGTTCACCTGCTCGATGACGTCCGTGAGCTCCCCAGGATTCTTGACCGGTGTGAAGATGCCGTGGGTGCGCTCGGACATCTCGATGCAGGAGACCGGCCCCTCCATCGCCTCCGGACCGATCGCGAAGGAATGGATGCGGACCCCTGCACGCTCCGCACGATCGGCAGCACGCAGCACAGCGCGGACGTTGTCCGCGTCGAAGCCTGGTCCGTAGGGCAGGGTGGGTTGTCCATCGGTCAAGAACAACACGAACTTTTCGCTCTTCTTGTCCGCCTGCGAAAGTGCACCTTCGAGACCAAGGAGTTCGGTGGTCGCCTGATCGATGGCCGCCGCCATGTGGGTTCCGCCGTCTGAACCCCGCTCCTCGACACGCGTGAGCGCTCGCTCGATCCGTGCGTAGTCGGTCGTCAGGGGCTCCTCCGTGATCGCAGCCCGGGCGGTGCCGCGATTCCCGAAGACGAATCCCCCTTGCGGTCCGCCGGGGATACTGCCTGCGAAGGTGATGAGGGCGATCCGGGTGCTGCGAGGGTCAAGCCCCTTCAGCATTCGACGCGCAGCCGCGACTTCGGCAGCCAAGACGGAGTCTCCGGGGTCGGTCGACGCCGGGAGACCGAAAATACCCCAGGGCCGATCTCGCCCCACGATGCCGTTGCCGTTCACATCGGCGCCCGAAGACAGCTGGGTCGAGCCCGACGTATCGATCACGATCGCCACGTCGAAGTGTCGCATCTCGCTGCGCAGAGCGAGCGCCCGGCCTGCCACAAACGCCCCCTTCTGCTCACCGAAGATCGCGCCCTCGCTGGGCTGGTCCACCACGAGCTGCAGGTTCGTCGCTCCCCCCGTCGCCTTCCCGAGGAGCGCCCGACGCGGCAGGTTGGCAGCGCCAGCGGCTTGGCGAGCGCTTTGGCTGGGAACGGCTGAGTTGCTGGCGAGCGGAGCAGAGGCGGAGCTTTGCGCCCCCTTCTGGGGCAGGGGGACCGCATCGGGAGGAAGGTTTCGCGCCGTATTGCGCACGGCTTGCGGCGGCTCTACGCGCGGCGGCTGCCCGGTGTCCTCGGCGTGGAAGCTAGAGAAAGCCCGGCCCAAGCCACCGTCCAGCGGCGTCTCGAGGGCCGTGGTCACGGCGCTGATGGGAGACACTTGGAGGCGTAGGGTCAATCCCTTGGGGACCGCGGCTTCGAGCAAGCCGATCACGCTGCGTTTGTCGTAGCTCAAGACCGGCGCGCCGCCCCACCCCCGGAGGTCGGCCTTGGTGTCGAGGTCGACCTCGATGCGATCGGCCGCGACGCTGGTCACGGTTCCAAACAGGGCTTCCTCGTCGCGGGGAGTCTCACCCGGCGCGACCTGCGCGGGGAGACCGAGCAGCTGCACGCGCTCACCCACGGTCGCTGCCCGCGGGTCGGGCTCGAGCACGCGCACTCCATGGGGCGCCGCATCCAGGGCAAAAACCAGGATGTCGTCGCTGAGAGAGGCCCCAGCGGCAAAGTACGGGCGGCCCGGCGCGACCAGGAACCGGCTTGAGACCGTGACCCGCTGCTGCGTGCTGCCGAGGCGGAACTCCACTTCCTTGGTCTTGGCGAGGTCGTCCAGATTGAGAGAATGGGCGGCGGCGACGGCGGCCACGCCCACCTCGTCCCGCACCGTGATGAAGAACGCCGTCCCTGCCGCGTGCAGATCGGACCCCACGAGGAAGGTCGGCCGCGTGATCGCGGGGAGAGACTCCGCGCGCGCCGCGGAGGGCGAGGCCAAGGGTGCGAGAAGCGCGAGAATGGCAAGGGTGAGGAGCCGGCCAACGTGATCGGCGCTCGGACTCATCGCCGCGACGATACGAAACCCCCTCCCCGCTGTCATGTCACCACGCTTGACCTTGGGGTGGGGCGGCAGATACGTTTGCCACGAGCCCTCCAAGCAACGCTTGTTCCCCCTCCTCTTGGTGATGCTGCGGTGAACCTCGCGAGCGGATTAGTCCGCCCCTTGCGTCGCGACTCGGCCCTCGAGCGCACGCTCGCCACGTTAAAGGCACAGGGGGAGCCTTTGGCGCTTGGGTATCTGGCCGAGAAGCTCTTGGCGCTGCGGGCTCCGCCACCGCCGGCGATCGCGCGCCGCGTGGTCGCCGCGCTCGTCGGGGCCGCGGCAGGAGCGCTCCCCGATCCCATCGACCTCGGTTGCTTCGGGGTGTCCCGCCCCCCGCGTCCCGGGAGTCGAGAGGAGACCCGGACATGGGATGAAGTGACGCTGCGACTCTCCGAAGCCGAGTTCGTGGTGGTCGATCTCGAAACAGCGAGCCTCTCGCCGAGGACATGCACCATCCTGGAGATCGGCGCAGTGCGGGTCGCTAGCGCCGGCGCCCGCGATTGCTTCGCGACCCTCGTGAATCCCCGTGTTTCCATTCCCCCTGCAGTACGCGCTCTAACCGGGATTGACGACGGGATGGTCGCAGGGGCGCCGTGCCTGGCCGAGGCCCTCGGAGCGTTCCTGCGCTGGCTCGGGCGTTTTCCTTGTGCGCCCTTCGTCGCGCACAACGCGTCCTTCGACGCAAACTTCATGGCGCGCGGCCTCGAAGCCACTGGCCTTCCCCCGCTCGAGCGCTACGTGCTGTGCACCCGGCGACTCGCCAAGCGGGTATTGCCCGAGCTTCGGCGCCTCGGCCTCGACCGCCTGACCTGCCATTTCGGGGTGGTGAACCGAGCGCCCCACCGGGCCCTCGCTGATGCCGAAGCGACCGCCGACGTATTGCTTCGCCTGCTGGACCTCGCCCGCTCGCGGGCCGGAGTCGAGACCGTGGCGGAGCTCTTTGACCTCCAGGCCAAGACTCCCGCCCAGGTGCGAAAGCTTCTCAAGCCTCCGCCTGGCGGACTGCGGTACCTCTCTTCGGATCCAGTCCCCGCCTAGGCAGCGCGCGAAGAGATTCGATCTCCTAGGGTCCGCCGGCTCGTCCGAGCGCCCGCTTTTCTCCGCGAATCGTCGCGAGGATGTAGGGGCCCTGCGGAATCGCGACGATGCGGGGCTTTGGCCCAAGCAGCTCGAGGGCACGCGCGACACCTTCCGCAAGGCTCGTGACCGGCTCGACGAACAGTTCGCGCTGGGTCACATGGTCAAGCCCGTCGCTGTACAAGAGCACCCGCGCCCGGCGCAGTGCCTGGCACAAGTGCTGGACCATCCACTGGTCGATGGCGAAGAAGCGGTCGTCTCCGAGACGAAGCTCAAAGGCTGCTGGGCCATTGCTCTCGCGCAGGCACTTCTCGAAGGAAGGACTCCCAATGCCCTCCGAGAGCGACGCCGCCAGCAAGATCATGCCGCCAGGACGTACCACCCCAGCCGCCGCCGCAATGCCCTTGATCGCCTGATAGAAGGTGGCGTCGAGGGGGTCGCCCCCGGCGCTCACGATCACGAGGTCCGCAGCTCGATCGAGTGCGACGTGCGACTCGGCCTCGACAAAGCGCATCACCTCGGCGTGAGCCGCCTCGAGGTCGCCGCAAAATACGCCGGCAACGCTGCGCCGGCGGTCCAGTGCGACGTTCACCAGAAAATCGACGCCGATCTTTCGCACAACCTCGAGCAGCGCCTCATGGAGAGGGTTGCCGACGACGATTCCCGGCCCGATTCGGCCCTCGAGCATGGCCGCGCCGTGTGCCACACGAATCGTCTCCACCGCGGCGAGACCCGGGCAGACGGCTTTGCGCCCGCCGGAGTAGCCCGCCATGAGGTGAGGCTCAATCAGCCCCGTCACGATGCGCAGGTCGCGCTCCAGGAAGAAGCGGTCGATCAGGACCGGGAGCCCGGCTCGGCTTGTCCCGAGATTCTGATGTGAATCGCGATCGCGGGCGTCGTGCTGGACGATGCGCAGACTGCGCGCCAGGGGAGCTCCGAGCATCTCGTCGAGCTCCGCCGGTGTGCAGGACCGATGAAGGCCCGTGGCAACCTGCACGGTCACGCGGTCCGCGGGCAGTCCGCCTTCCCGCAACGCGTCGAGGATGGGAGGAAGCAGCAACGCGTTCGGTACGGGACGGGTGCGGTCGGAGATGACGATCACCGCATCGCGCCGTCCGCGTGCAAGCGCGCGCAGAGGCCGAGCCTCGATCGGAGCTTCGAGTGCGGTCCGCAGGGCATGATCCGGGTCGGCGAGCGGAGTCACCTCCGCCTTCTCGAGGATAGAGACCTCTCCGCACGCCTGCTCGGGAATCTCGACCGGCAGCAAGCCCCTTCCGTACGCCAGCTCGACCCGCATGGGACGACCGTATCGTCGCCTGGGCCCGGCTGCGAGAGCGCAGGGGGGCTCGGGCAGGACGTCGGGTTGCCCACCCGCTGGGGCCAAGCCCTTGGTCCGAGCGGTCGCCTGTCCGAAAGCGCCGGGGTAAGGTCCCGAAGCGGGGGGCAGAGGTGAGACGGGCGGTTCAGCGGAGAATCCGGAAACGCGCGAAGGGCGCGGCGATTGCCGCCCTCTTCGCGTTTGCTTCCGCACCGGCCGGTGCCGCAGGGCCGGCCGCCGCAGGCCCCGCCAGAGATCGCTTTGATCGGGTCGTGATCGACGCCGGGCACGGTGGCGACGATCAAGGAGCCGGTGGACCGAACGGCCTCCTCGAAAAGAACATCGTGCTCGATGTGGCGCGCCGCCTCGCAACGCGCCTGCGTGACGACGGCCTTGAGGTGGTGATGACACGCGACGCGGACCACGCCGTAAGTCTCGAGCAGCGAGCGGCCGTGGCCAATGAGTCGCGCGGCGAGCTCTTCCTCTCCATCCACGCGAATGCCGCACCGAGTCCAAAGGCACGCGGCATCGAGACCTTCTTCGTGTCGCTCCATGCCAGCGACGAGGCCGCCCAGCGTGTCGCAACCCGTGAGAACTCGTCCTTCCGCTCCGCGAGCGGATCGGCCGGTGGAGGCGATCCGGTCGCAGCGATCCTCGGGGACCTCACCGTGAGCGAGCACCTCATCGAATCGAACGAGTTCGCACGTCTCGCACACGAGCAGCTCGCGGCGATCGACCGCCACCCCTCGCGTGGCGTCAAGCAAGCCCCCTTCTATGTGCTGATGGGGGTCCAGATGCCCGCCACCCTGGTCGAGATTGGATTCATCACCAATCCCCAGGAGGAGCGGGCCCTCGGGAGCAAGGTGCGACAAGAGCAGATCGCCGACGCGCTCGCCCGCGCCGTACACGAGTTCGGTCGGCGCTACGACGCGCGGCACGGCGTGGCGCGACAGGGCGGAGGCAGTGCACGGAGTGGGGGCTCCTCGGGTGGGTGAGACGACTGTGACGCAAGCGCATGTCGGGTGGGGGCGGGCCGACGGGCGTAAGCCCGACGCGCTGCGCCCCGTGCGGTTCGTTCTAGATTTCACCGCGAACCCGCTGAGTTCCGTGCTCTGTGAAATGGGGCGCACGAAGGTGCTCTGTACCGTGACAGAAGATCCCAGCGTCCCGCGCTTTCTGCAGGGGAGTGGGAAGGGCTGGATCACCGCCGAATACTCAATGCTGCCGGGCTCGACCGACCGGCGCAGCGAGCGTGAAGCGACACGCGGGCGGCCCT
Source organism: Myxococcota bacterium (assembly GCA_036758525.1). Classification (GTDB taxonomy): domain Bacteria; phylum Myxococcota_A; class UBA9160; order UBA9160; family UBA9160; genus UBA9160. The sequence continues at coordinate 12,561 of DAIOWK010000007.1, read as the reverse complement.
CGGGCCGTACCCAGGAGATCCAGCGTCTGATCGGCCGAAGCCTGCGGGCCGTGGCGGAGCTCGGCGGCCTGGGCGAGCGAACGCTTTGGGTGGATTGCGACGTGCTCGAAGCCGACGGGGGTACGCGAACCGCTTCCATCACCGGGGCGTACGTGGCGCTGCATCTTGCGATCTCGCGCCTGCTCACGCGGGGTGCGTTCCAGCGCTCCCCCCTGCGTGACTCGGTGGCTGCCATCTCCGTCGGGATTTTGAACGGTCACGCTGTACTCGATCTGCCCTATGAGGAAGACTCGCGGGCGGAGGTGGACATGAACGTCGTCGCGACCGGAAGCGGTCGGTTCGTCGAGGTCCAGGGCACCGCCGAACAAGGGACATTTTCACCGGACGACCTCACAGCGTTGACCACGCTGGCGCGCCGAGGAATCACCGAGCTGACACGCCTGCAACAAGCGGCACTGGGGACCGCCGACGCGGGAGGTCGGGTCGGATGAGCCCACCGGCGGAAGCGAGCTCCCTCGATCGTCCCTACCGCGAGGTGCTCCTCGCGACTGCCAACTCTCATAAGTTGCTCGAAGTACGCGCGATCCTGGGTGACCTCCCCATTTCGCTTCGCTCCCTCGAGGCCTTCCCGGAGGTGGTCCTGCCGGAGGAAGGCGACGACTACGAGGCGAATGCGGTGGCGAAGGCTCGCGCGGCGGCGCGCGGAGCGGGTCGGCTAGCACTCGCCGATGACTCCGGTCTCGAGGTGGAGGGTCTCGGAGGCGCCCCCGGCCCGCATTCCGCGCGTTTCGGCGGACTGCGGCTCGACCCGGGTGCACGCAACGCGAAGCTCCTCGAGGCGCTCGTTGGAATGGCGCCGAGCGCGCGCCGAGCACGCTTCGTCTGCCTCGCGGCTCTGGCGACGCACGATGGCCGGGTCGTGGTGGCGCGTGGTGAATGCGTCGGCCGGATTCTTGAAGAGCCCCGTGGCCGCGGTGGCTTCGACTATGACCCGATCTTCGAAGTCGAGGGCCGCGGCAAGTCGCTGGCGGAGCTCTCCGCGGAGGACAAGAACGGACTTTCCCACCGGGGGCGCGCCTTCCGCGGGCTGAAGGACGCGATCCGGGCTCGGCTCTAGACCTCGAAGGCCTTGGAGCGCTCCTCCACGTAAAGACGGATGGCCTCGGTGGCGTCCCGCGGCACCCCGGTGAACTCGATGCCCATACCGAAGGGCAGATTCGAGCGCTGCAGATTTCCCGCGACGTTGTGAAAGCGAACGCGCGCGCGCACCCGCACCAGACCCGACGGAAGCGGGATCTCGATCTCGATCAGCGCTCCTCGCAGCTGGGCACGTGGGGTCTCGAGAAAGGCGCCCCGTGCAGAGAGGTTGTAGATGATTGCGTCGCTCGGACGGTCTGCGCAAGAAGTGTGGTCGGGATGCGCAACTCGTCACGTCCGTTGCCCTTGGTATGGCGAGCCCGATTGAGCTGGAAGCGCAGCGCCCCATCGTCGAAGGGCTCCCAGAGTGCGAGCCGAATTCCCGCCGCGCGCAGTCGAACGCGCGTCTCGGGAGTCGGCGTCGGGCCCGTGGCAACGAAGGCGAGCTCGTGCTCCGGTGCCTGCGCCACGAGCTCCGCCAGTACCTGGCGCAGCGCCGCGCCGGCGAACTCGGGTACAAGCAGCGCTACACGAGCGGGCGACCGCGCCGTGAGGGCGCGAGCTGCCTCGGCCAGATCTTTGGCCACGATTCCCGACAGCCCGAGCCCTGACAGACGGTCCCGTAAGCCAGCCAGCCGGCCAGAAGGCCCATCAAGGAGCAGGACACACCGATCCTTGGCCATTCGGGAAAACCGCCTATCCCGCTATCGGAGCATCCAGGGAAGGGCTTGACCGTGGGAGCTGCCTCGCGGGGAGGGCGTGGCGGGCCGGCAAAGGCGCGAGCTCAGATTCGAGCAAAGCGCTCGTAGGGCGTGAGAACGGTAGGATCGAACTGTGCGAGCGACCGCAAGAGGCGACGGCGAGCGCGGATCGGCAGGGAAAGGCCGTGCTCTTCAAGGAAGGCGGTCACGGGGGCATCGCAGAACACGAGCACCTCTTCTTTCGAGAGATCCTCGGGATTGAGCCCGGCCTCGCGCATGCGCAACCAAAGCGCGTAGCGCGGGAGCCTGTAGCCGACGGCCACCGAGAGCTCTACGACCAGATGATCAAACCGCCGCCGCACACTCGTCTCCGTTGCTTCTTGTCTCAAGAGGAGAAGTGGTGCGGAGCAGACGAAAGTGTCAGCCCATCTGGGAGGGAGGACTGGAGGAGGCCCGTCCCTTCTCGGGGGATGGGGTTGGGAACAGGGCGGGGGCCGCAGGGGCAGCCTCGATGCCCCGACGGATCAGCCCCGAAACCAGCGCGCCAGGACGATCACGAGGACGATGGTCAGGATCATGAGCTCGAGCACAAGGCACCCCCCGTGCCGGGATCGACCTCGAACCGCGCTGCTCGCTCGGCAGCCCGCGGGCGCCCGCGCCCCCTTACCCCTACCCTCGATCCCCCAGGTGGCAGCGCGCCCTGGCAGGCGTCGCCCCGTTGGCCGAGCCGCAGAAGATCCGGCCTAGGCATTCTTCACCGGCGCGCACATCCCGTGGAGGAAGAGATCGCTGACGGTCGCGGTGATCGCTTCGTCCGAGAGGGGGCAGAGGGCGCGTCCCCCGAAGACTTCCTGCGTAAGGAGGAACACGACGAGCATCCCGACGAGGGCGCGGGCGGCGACAAAGGTGTTCAGGGGGCGCAGCTCGCCCAAAGCCACGCCGGCCTCGAGATAGTCGGCGAGGAGACGGTTGGTCGGCAGCACGACCTTCTCGATGAAGGTCCGAGCGTTGTCCGGTCGCAGAGGGACCTCGCGCAGGACGAGGCCGATCAGCGAGGCCCGCTCGCGCAGCGTGGTCCAAAGCCCGGATACGATCCCCGGGATCGCCCTCTCCGGCGATGCGGCCTCGAGCAGAGGGGTGAGTTCGCCAAGCGTGGAGAGGAGCGAATAGCGCCGCACCGCTTCGTCGAGGATGGCATCCTTGGTTGGGAAGTAGAGGTAGACCGTGCCCTTCCCAAGGCCCGCTTCGTGCGCGATTGCCTCGACGCTTGTCGCGTCGAAGCCACCCCGCAGCCACAAGCGGATTGCGGCCTCGAGGATCTGGTCGCGCCGGGTCTCGCCGAGGGCATCGCGGTCTTTTGCAGCCATCCGCGGCATAGGTGCTATCATGACTGACCAGTCGGTCATTGTAAACCCCGTGTGGAGCCCGCCAGGAGGACGCGATGTCCGCTAGCGCCCCGGGCACGAGCGCCATTCCCAGCCCCCTTCCCATGATCGGCGGGGAGCTCCTCGCGAACCCCTATCCCCTGTACGCGATGTTGCGTCGCGCGAGTCGGGTGTTCCGGATCCCGATCCCGGGGACAGAAGGACCTGGTCAGTGGCTCTTGCTGCGCCACGAAGACGCCGCGCACGTGCTGCGGGATCCGCGCTTTTCCGCGGACCGTCGACGCGCGGCCGTGCTCCAGCAAAACCGCGCGATTCTTCCTCCCGAGATCCTGGGTGAGCAGGGCGGCTTCCGCACCATGTTGGTCATGGATCCCCCGGACCACACGCGGGTGCGTGCTCTCGTGAGCAAAGCGTTCACGCCGCGTCGTGTCGCCTCGCTGCGCCAGCACATCGAGGGCCTCGTGGACGAGCTCCTCGGATCCCTGGTGGGAAGGGGAGGGATGGACGTGATTGCGGATTTCGCAGCGCCCCTTCCGGCCATCGTGATTGCCGAGCTGCTCGGCGTGCCACGGCGCGACTACCCGCAGTTCAAAGCCTGGTCGAACGACCTGATTTCTCTCGCGGGAGGGATGGATCGCGACGGCGCGCTCGCGCGCTTTCGGCGCGGTCTCGACGCCCTCCTCGGCTACCTCCGCGAGATCATTGCCGCGCGCCGCCAAGAACCACAGGACGACCTGATCAGTGCCATGATCGAGGCCCAAGAGGCTCACGACGCGCTCTCCGACGGCGAGCTCCTCGCGACCAGCAATCTCTTGTTGCTGGCGGGTCATGAAACAACCACGAACCTGATCGGAAACGGCCTGCTGGCCTTGCTGCGCAACCCCGCCGAGTTCGAGCGCTTGCGCGCCGAGCCTGCTCTTCTGCGCAGCGGGATCGAGGAGATGTTGCGCTACGACAGCCCCGTCCAAGCGACGGTCCGCATCCCGATCGAGGAGATCGAGCTCGCAGGCCAGCGGATCGCGCCGGGGGCGCTCGTCGTCGTGGGAATCGGCGCGGCGAACCGCGATCCCGCGGTTTTCCCGGAGCCCGACCGCTTCGACGTCGCTCGCACCGAGAATCGCCATCTCTCCTTCGGCTTTGGTGCCCACTTCTGCCTCGGGGCCCCGCTCGCCCGCCTCGAGGCCGAAATCGCGTTCCAAGCGCTCCTCCACCGGTTCCCGAATCTGCGCCTTGAGAAGACGGACGTGACTTATCGCCCCAACGTGGTGCTGCGCGGTCTCACGGCCCTTCCCGTCGCGTTTTGAGCCTCGCCCGCGCCGAACGAGGCGCGGACTCTGTGCCCGTACGCCGATATCCTTCGGAGCATGGACTTGCTCCGCTTGCTGGCGCTCCCGGCACGGCCCTTCGAGGCGCTCTGCCACGTACCCCGCGATCTCGGCGAGGTGACCACGAGCGGTCCCGAGACCCCGGCGCGCGAGGTCGGGATCAGCCAGGGCGCCGTCGAGGGCGTCTGGCGGAGCGTCGAGTCGCTCTATCGGACGGGCCTTTATCCGGCGATGCAGATCTGTATCCGGCGGCGCGGCGAAATGGTGCTGAACCGCGCGATTGGTCATGCGGCGGGAAACTCGCCCGGCGCACCCACCGATTCTCCGAAGACCCCGGTGACTCCGCAGACGCCGATTCTGCTCTTCTCCGCGTCGAAGGCGATCACCGCGATGGTGATTCACAAGCTCGATGAACGCCATGTGCTCCATCTCGAGGATCGCGTGAGTGAGTACATCCCCGAGTTCTCCGGGCACGGCAAAGAGTGGATCACGCTCCGCCACGTGCTCTGTCACCGCGCAGGAATCCCCAACTTGCCGCCAGGGGCGATGGATCTCGATCTGCTGGAAACCCCCGAACATGTGATCGAGATCCTGTGCGCTGCACGGCCGGTCTCCCGGCCAGGGCGCAGTCTGGCCTATCACGCGGTCTCCGGCGGCTTCCTGCTCGGCGAGGTGGTGAGGCGAGCGACGGGGAAGGACATCCGCACGATTCTGCGGGAGGAGATTCAGGAGCCACTCGGCCTTCGCTGGCTAAACTATGGAGTGTCGCCCATCGACGTGCCGCTCGTGGCCCGCGACTCCTTTACCGGACCGCCGGTCCTGCCACCCTTCGCTCAGCTCCTGCGGCGTGCGCTCGGCGTCGGGTTTCTCGAGGCGGTGGTGCTCTCAAACGATCCGCGATTTAGGACAGGCATTATCCCATCGGCCAACGTGGTCGCCACGGCCGAAGAGCTCTCCGCCTTCTACGAGTGCCTGCTGAACGAGGGCGAGCTCAACGGCGTGCGGATCTTCGAGCCTAGAACGGTACGCCACGCGACCGCGGAGCAGTCGTACTGGGAGCTCGATCTGACCCTGGGACTCCCGCTGCGCTATGGGCTCGGCTTCATGCTGGGCGGTGAGCTTGTGAGCCTCTTCGGACCGGATACGCCCCGCGCCTTCGGGCACCTCGGCTTCACCAACATCTTCTCCTGGGCGGACCCCGAGCGAGCGCTTTCCATCGCACTCCTCACGACGGGCAAACCCTTCCTTTCCCTGCACGTGGTTCAGCTCTGGCTGCTCATGGGCCAGATCGGCCGAGCCTTCCCGCAGATCTGAGGGGATCTCGTCCATCTCTGCGCTTGAAGGAGGAGGGCCCAAGGTGTGGATCGCGCGTCATGCCGAGTCGACGTGGAACGCCGAAGAGCGCTGGCAAGGGCAGGGGGATCCACCGCTCTCGGGGCTTGGCGAGCGCCAGGCGCAGGCACTCGCCGAGCGGCTCGCGAGTCGCGGGGTACACACCCTCGTCTCAAGCGACCTCGCACGGGCCGCGCAGACCGCCGAGATCGCGGGCAAGCGTCTTGGGGTCGCGCCCCGCTTTGAAACGCGCCTTCGCGAGCGCGACGTAGGTGCCTGGAGTGGACTTGCGCACGCAGAGATCACGAAGCGCTTCCCCGAGGAGCTCGCCCGAATGCGCGCGGGGGATCCAGAGCTGCGCCCGGGCGGAGGGGAGAGCTTCCGCGAGCTTGAGGCGCGCGTGCGCGCAGCCTTCGCGGAGATCGCCGCACAGGCAAATGCCGAGGGGATCGCGGTGATTACGCATCTCGGTGTGATCCGTGTCCTGGAACCGAAGGTGCATGTAGAGCACGCCGGGTTCTGGACGCCAGGAAAGAAGGGCGGTCCCGGGGACGGCTCCGCTCTACTCTAGGGATCCGGGGTCGAAGCTCACGGCTCCGCTTCCACGCAAGAGATTCTTCAGGAGTTTCCCGGCCGGGTTCCGCGGCAGGGGCTGATCGGTGAACTCGACAAACTCCGGCACCTTGAAGGCCGCGAGATGCAGCGCCACGTGTTTGCGGATCTCCTCCTGAGAGAGCGTCGAGCCGGGAACCCGGCGCACAATCGCCTTCACCCGTTCACCGAGCTCGAGATCCGGAACGCCGATCACCGCCGCCTCGTCGATCTCGGCGTGCTCGGCAAGACAGTTTTCGATCTCGACGCAGTACACATTCTCCCCCCCACGAAGGATCATGTCCTTTGCGCGATCCACGATGAAGTAGAAGCCGTCGGGGTCGCGATAGCCAAGGTCCCCGGTGTGCAGCCAACCCTTCCGTACGGTCTCCGCCGTGGCCTCGGGCCGGTTCCAGTACCCGGGCGTCACCGTCGGCCCATAGATCACGAGCTCGCCGAGCTTGCCAGCCGAGAGCTCGTGGCCCGCCTCGTCCACGATCCTCATCTCGAGGACGGGAATCGGCCGGCCGATCGATGTCTTCCGGCCGAGCAGATCCTTGCCCGCGTTTAGCGTCGCAACGCCGTGGGTCTCGGTCAGTCCGTAGGCGTTGGCGAACGACGGCTCGACAGGCAAAACCTCCCGAGCCTTGTCGATGGTCTCGGGCGGTGTGGGCGCCCCGCCGAAGGAGATCGAGCGCAGGCTCGACAGGTCGTACTGCTTCACCTTCGGGTGGTGGACGACCCGGTGCAGCATGGTCGGAATCGCAGCCCAGATCGTCACCTTCTCGCGCTCAATCAGGCGCATCGCCTGCTCGGGATCGAACTTGCCGATGGGAAAGACGAGCTTCGCTCCCGCGGTCATTGCGGTGCACACCCCGGAGTGAACGCCGCCCACGTGAAACAGCGGCGAAGTGACGAGGCTGGTCAGCTGGCCGTTGGCGGAAGGGATCGTGTTTGCCGTGCCGAGTGCCGTACCGACAACGCCGGAAAAGATCACACCAAGGACCTGCGTCACCGTGCCGCGATGCGTGGTGATGCAGCCCTTCGGCCGACCGGTGGTTCCGGAGGTGTAGAGGATGACGAATGGGTCGTCTTCGGAGATCGGATCGGTCGGCATCGCGTCATGCGGCGTCAGGAGTTCGGAGATCGGTACGGTACCGCGCGGTGCCTGCTCGCCGATGTAAAAGACCCGTTCCAGCCCTGGGAGCTTTCCCGCGAGCTTCTCGACCCGCGGATAGAGCCGCTCGTCCACCACGAGAAATCGGCTTCCCGAGTCCGTGAGGCCGTACTCGATCTCTTCCGGCGTCCACCAGCCGTTGAGGCCCACCGAAATCCCGCCGATCGACGCCGTCGCGAACATTGCAATCAACCAGTCGGGCGAGTTGTAGGCGAGGATGGCAAGCCGATCGCCGGAGCGGAAACCAAACCCTTCCTTGAGTGCGCGGCTCGCCCCCCAGACAAGGCGCGTGTGTTCCGCATAGCTGATGCGCCGATCCCCTTGCACCAGGAAAACCGCATCGCCGCGCAGACCGGTGTTGGCGACCTTCTCGCGCAGGGACTTCTCGCGATGCTTGAAGTTCTTCATGGGAAGCCCGCGAACGGGCTCGTTCACGATCTCGAACAGGCCGCCGGGTCCTGTGAGCTGGGCAACGACTTCTTCATAGGTCTTCGACATTGGCGGACGCACCTCGGGTGTCGGAGGGGAGGCCAGGACTACGGTAACGGCGACTAGCGCGAACGCCAAAACGCCGCTCCGAGAGCAGGGCACAGCCGAGCGCGAGCGCGCCGCCGCTGGCATCGATGGCGACATCCAAGGGCCTGCCCGTCCGAACGCGGGAGCGGGATTGGCGCAGCTCGTCGGCGGATGCGACCGCGATGACGAACGCGAGGGCGAGGAGCGCCGCGCGGCTTGCGGCACGGGGAGCCCCGCGACGAAACGCGCGGAGCGTGAGTAGAGCCAGCACGGCGTACTCTGTCAGATGTGCACTCTTGCGAATCGCGAAATGGACGAGCTCAAAACGTTCTTCTGAGATTCCAGGGAAGAAGAAGCGCACGATGGGCCCGATCACCCGCGCGGTGGAACTTGCGGAAAAACCATCCGACGAAAGCGTCCAGATCACGGCTGTCCAGAGCGCGACGGCCAACCACGCGCGCCAGAACTCTCCCCGTGAGGAGGCCTCCAGAGTCATCCGTGCTTCCCTCCGCGCCGACCAACACCACAACGCGCGGTTCATCCTATCGTCCCGGTGCCCCGCTGGCTCGAATCGTCGCCCCCCGTGCGCGCGCTCGGTATCCTCACCCATAGATGCGCACCCTGGCGATCGGTCTCGCCTACGACCTCCTCGGCAGCTATCCCGGCGGGCCCGGGGTACCGCCCGACGCGGACGCCGAGTTCGAGCCCGAAGCCACGGTCGAGGTGTTGCAGGCGGCGATCTCTCGGCTCGGTCACCGTCCCGTACGCCTTGGCAATCCGCACGCTCTGCTCGCCCAGGCGGGGAAAGGGGAGGTGCCCACCCTCGACGCCGCCATGACCATTGCCGAGGGCTTCGGCACGCGAAATCGCGAAGCCTGGGTTCCCGTGCTGCTCGAGATGCTCGCGGTGCCTGCGCTCGGCTCCGATGCCCTCACGCTCTCGCTGTCACTCGACAAGGCCTGGACCAAGGACGTTGTCGCAAGAGCGGGTGTGCCCGTGGCGTCGCATCTGTCCGTGCGCTCCGCGGCCGAACTCGCGGGGCGCATGCTCCCGGGGAGATTCCCGCTTTTTGTGAAGCCACGCTGGGAGGGCACCGCGAAGGGCATCCTAGCGAGCTCGCGGGTCGAAGATCCGGAAACCCTGGCGCACGAAGTCGAGCGGGTGGTGCACGCATACCGGCAGCCTGTTCTCATCGAGCCCTTTCTGTCCGGTGCCGAGTACACCGTGACTCTGATCGGGAACTCCCCCCCTCGGGCGCTGCCCGTCCTCCAAAGGGCTCTCGAGCGTGAGACCGGGATCGGTCTGCATGCGCTCGAACGCCACGCCAAGGCCGCGAACCGAGCGCTGCAGCACAGCGTGCCGGGCGAGCTCACTCCCGCGCTCGAACAACGCCTCTCCGAGCTCGCAACGCGCGCTTTCGACGCCCTTGAGTGTCGCGACTTTGCGCGCGCCGACTTTCGGCTGGACGCCGAAGGAGCCCCGCACTTTCTGGAAATGAATCCCCTCCCCACCTTCTCGCCGGACGGTTCGTTCGGGATCCTGGCGGAGCTCCTCGGGCGCTCATTGCCGGACCTCCTGGCCGAGGTGATCGAGGGCGGACTCTCTCGCCTCGGGCTTGTGCCGTGAAAGGGAAGCGCACCCGCATTCCCGCCGGCGTCAAGCTCGCGGAGTGGACCGACTGGACTTGGCAGATGCAGCATCGCATCCGTACGGCCGAGCAGCTTTCGTCCTGGGTGCAACCGACAGCGGACGAAAGACGCGCCGTCGCCCTTCTGGAAGACCGCTTTCACTTCGTCATTACGCCCTACTACGCGTCTCTCATGGACCCGAACGATCCAGAGTGTCCGATTCGACGTCAGGTGGTGCCGCGCACCGAGGAACTGAAGGATCCCGCCGGTCTGGCCGATCCGCTACGCGAGGTGGAGCACTCTCCGGTCAAGAATGTGATCCGCGCCTATCCCGACCGGATCGCGTTCTGCGTGAACAACGAGTGTGCGCTCTACTGTCGCTTCTGCCTGCGCAAACGCATGGTGGGCGATGAGGAATGGGCGATGAAGAAACGCGAGCTCCAAGAAGGTCTCGCGTGGATCCAGGAAACGCCCGAGATTCGCGACGTGCTGCTGACGGGCGGAGATCCGCTGGTCTTTTCGGACGATCGCCTCGAATGGCTGATCGCCGAGCTGCGCCAGATCCCGCATGTAGAGATCATTAGGCTCGGCACGCGGCTGCCCGTCACACTGCCCTTCCGTGTGACTCCGGCCCTCTGTCGCATGCTCGGGCGCTACCACCCAATCTGGGTGAACACCCACTTCAATCATCCGAAGGAGCTCACTGCCGAGGCGGCCAGGGCCTGCGATCGCTTGCTCCGGGCAGGGGTGCCGGTCGGAAACCAGAGCGTGCTCTTGCGAGGAATCAACGACGACGTCGACACCATGAAGCGGCTGTGTGAGGGTCTGGTTCGAATGCGAGTGCGACCCTACTACGTCTACCAGGCGCAGCTCTTGGAGGGAACTTCGCATTTTCGTGTACCGATCGAACGCGGCGTGGAGATCTTCCGCGCGCTCCGCGGTCGAACAAGCGGCTTCGCTATCCCCATGTACGTGCTCGATACTCCCCATGGCAAGGTCCCGCTCCTGCATCCCTATCTGCGCGGACGCGAGGGCGAGGACGTGGTGGTCGAGACGTACGAGGGTCACCTCTGGCGCGAGCCCAATCCACAGTGATCGAGGGCCCGCTTTGGACCCGGGCTTCGGCGCTCGGGCAGCGCCCGGCCGTGGGCCTCCGGGAAGCCGAGTAGTCCGTGGCCGCGGCGCCCGAAGAGCCGACGCCGCTGGCCGTGCGCGCGCCCTCTGGGCGCTGGGCGCTCCTCGTCGGTGCGGGGATCTTGCTCTCGCGGCTAGCCGGCCTGCTTCGCGAGCGGGTGGTGGCCCACTACTTCGGGAACTCAGGCGTAGCCGATGCTTTGCGCGCCGCGTTCCGCATTCCCAACCTGCTGCAAAACCTCTTCGGCGAAGGCGTCCTCTCGGCGTCGTTCATCCCCGTCTACGCGCGCCTTCTTGCCGGTGACAACGAAGTGGAGGCGGACCGCGTGGCGGGAAGCGTCGGCGCAGCCCTCGCGCTGGCGATGGCGATCGCCGTCGCGGCCGGCGTAACCCTCGCACCCTGGCTCGTCGATCTGGTTGCCCCGGGCTTCGAGGGCACGCGGCGCGAGCTTACGGTTTCCATGGTGCGCATTCTCTTTCCCGGCGTCGGGCTCCTCGTCCTCTCCGCCTGGTGCCTCGGCATCCTGAACAGCCACCGCCGCTTCTTTCTCTCCTACGCCGCGCCGGTCGTCTGGAACCTTATGATCGTGGTGGCGCTCCTGGCCTTCGCCGGGCGCCGGGACGCAGAAGGACTCGCACTCGCGGCCGCCTGGGGGGCCGTGGTCGGGAGCGCCGCCCAACTCGCAGTACAGCTTCCGACCACCCTGCGGCTTGCGCGCAATCTTCGCCCCGCGAACCTGGCGTTTCGTGATCCTCAAGTGGGGACGGTCTTTCGGAACTTCATGCCCGCTTTCGTAAGCCGCGGCGTGGTGCAGATCAGCGCCTATGTCGACCAGCTGCTGGCGAGCCTGTTGCCCGTGGGGGCGGTCGCGGCGCTGGGCTACGCCCAGACCCTCTACACACTTCCGGTCAGTTTGTTCGGAATGGCGATCTCGGCAGCTGAACTCCCCGCCATGTCGAGCGCGCTCGGCGCCGAGTCAGAAATCGCTCGCCAGCTTTCCGACCGGCTTCACGCTGCGCTACGTCGGGTGGCTTTTCTGATCGTACCGTCCGCGGTGGCCTTCGCGGCACTGGGAGACGTGGTCACGGCCGCGATCTACCAAACCGGACGTTTCGGGCGGAGCGACGTTCTCTACGTCTGGTCGCTCCTCGCGGCCTCTTCGGTGGGTCTCCTGGCTTCGACCCTTGGGCGTCTCTATGCCTCCACCTGGTACGCGCTTCGGGACGCAAGCCGACCCCTGCGCTTCGCCCTCGTGCGGCTCACCCTCGGCACGGCTTTGGGCATCGTCTTTGCGTTCCGGGCGCCGGGATGGCTGGGCCTGGACCCTCGCTGGGGCGCTGCCGGTCTGCCCCTCGGCAGCGGGCTCGCAGGCTGGGTCGAGGTGGCTCTGCTGCGCCGGTCGCTGATCGCCCGTGTGGGGCGGGTTGAGATCGGGACGCGATTCGCCTGCCAGCTTTGGGGGGTGGCACTCGTCGCCGCAGCGGTGGCTCGGGGCGGAACGCTCGCGGCCCCTGGGCTCCCACCCCTTCTCGGGGGAATCGCGATTCTCGCGCTCTATGGCGCGCTCTACTTCAGCGGGTCGGCGCTCCTCGGCATTCCAGAATCCCATGCCCTGCTTCGCGGTCTGCGTCGTC
>DAIOWK010000006.1:0-30599 GCA_036758525.1 Myxococcota bacterium | reverse complement strand
CCGAAAAAGGCCATCACGTACAAGCCTGCCCATAGCAGCGCCCGCCCTGCCAGCAGCGGCCGAAGCTGCTCGCGGTGCCGCTGGACGAGGGTTCCGAAGAGGAACATGTAGAGGTGAGGAACCACCGTAACCATCGCGAGGCGGAGTACAATGCGAGCGGTGCGGTCCGGAGTCGGCTGGATACCAAACCAAATTCCGAAGGATGCGAGAGCGAGGAGAACGAGGAAGACGTCTCCGTTGCGGCGAGAGGTTCGATCGAGAACGCCGAGGTAAAGGAGCGGGAGTAGGGCGTAGAAGCCGAGCTCTACCGGGATGGTCCAAAGACTCCCATTGAGCACACCGACGCCGAAGCCGCGCAGGAATTCCGGGTTGTAGAACTGGACCACGCTGAGTTGAGCGATTACCCAGCCTAGGAAGGCTGGGCTCTCGAGTGTGGAGAGCCGGACGAAACCCGTGCCCGCAACAAGGATGAGACCGACAAGAAAAGCAACCCAAAGCGCCGGATAGATCCGCAGAAATCGGTTCTGGGCATAGGTGCCAAGGGCGGGGTGACGCTCGAAGGACATTGAGATAAGGAAGCCGCTCACGACAAAGAAGATTGGGACGCCTGGGAAGGCAGTGAGAAGGTCGTGTAGTCGCCGGCCGAGCACACCATATGGCACTTGCAAATGTGCCGAACCGTGGGCGTAGACCACCTGTAAAGCAGCGAAGAGGCGGATGAGGTCGAAATTGTTGGGATGGACGTGATGGAGCGCGGGACCTCGGGTCCCCTCTCCCGGAAGCATGGCACCCTCCGTTCGATTCTTGCCAGTTTTCTCCGCCATTCCCCTCACCCGATAGCGTCCATCCAAGATCGGCCGAAGCGGTGCCATGGACTCTCCGTTCGCCGCCACGGCTTCGCCCAGGGAAGGGCGAGGAGAGGTTTGCTTCCCCTACGAGAAGTAAACAGGGGCCCTTCTCGTTCGCCCAGGGCTGGGCGGAAAACAGTGTTGCCGGCTAAGCACCCGAAGGCGCCGTACGACCTCTCGGTGTCTGAAGACACTCGGTATTTGTCCGGTCGAGGGAGGGGCTTGCGGATAGCTCTTGGGGCGAATCTGGGACCCTCGACTGCGAAGTAGGCAGGTCTTGGGGGACAACCAGGAGACGCATGCCCATGGGAATTCGCTGGCCTCGCGAAAGGCTCGGCGATCCTCCGACGCGTCACGTCTCCCACCGCCACTTCAATCGGAGAGACGTCGGCATCATTCGAAACCTTGTCGGTGCCATCACCCTCCGCGAAAAATCTCCTTGTCCAGAATGTGGCGAGGGTCCCGGTCGAGTGGCCGCCACCGACCACTCTATAAATCACGACCAGAAGACAGCCAGAAAAGTTCTGCCTCGACGCCGTGCAGGGCCGGTGGTACTGCTCCTCGGCGTGGGGAAACGCACTTTGCGACCGACCCTACCCTGCGGATCGACACGAGGGCTGGGGCGTCTAGGCAGGAAGACCCGTCTCCTCCTTCGGCTTGCGCACGGGACGCCCGCGTTCGTCGGTGCGAAAGATCTCCTCGAAGGTGTGTTCGTTTGCCCAGCGGGCGGTCTCCTTGATCCCCGTGTCGAAGATCACGAAGCAGCCGTCGCAAAAGTGCTTGTGGAGCTCAGGCTCCGCATTCACCACTTCGGGGTTGGAGACGATGCGCCGTGCCTTGCGGTACTCCTCGTTGTTCCACACCTCGCGCACGCTCGTTTCGAAGACGTTGCCGAAGATACGTGCGTCACCGCCCTGCATGTGCTGTGCCGCCATCCGGTGCTCGCAGCACGGGATCACATCGCCGTTGTACTTGATCACCATCGAGAAGTGCGGCCAGTAACACTGCGGGAGGATGCGGTTCGGGCGCGGGCCCTGGACGGCGTAGTTCTCGGGCTCGCGATCGGCGTAGTTATGGAGCGCGCCCCAGAAATCGGAGAACTGCTCAACCCCGATCTCCTCGCCGACCTTCCGGGCCGCCTCGAGCTCGTCGACGTTGTGCTGGTATTTGATATATTGAATTTCAATCTTCGGGTACGGCCGCCCGAGCTCGCGCCGGTAGGCTGCGACGCGGCGCAGGTTGTGGATCACGCGATCGATCCTGCCGCCGACGCGGGTCTTCTCGTACTTCTCCTGCGAAAGCCCGTCGACGCAAACCGTGAGGTGCGTGAGGCCGCTCTCGACGATGCTGCGGATGCGCTCGTCCTTCAGCGAGAAGCTGAAGTTCGTGCTGATGTGGACCTTCAAGCCAGCGTCGTGGGCAATCCGGCACATCTCGTCGAGATTGGGATGTGTGAGCGGGTCGCCCCAGGTGTAGAGCGAAACCGTCGACGTCCGGTCCCGGATCTCGTCGATGATCCGGCGGAACTGCGCGACCGTCATCTTGTGTCCCGGCGCGAAGACCTGACGCTCGAGCATGTCGTTGCCGCCCGGGTCGGCGTGGACGCAGACTGTGCAGCGCAAGTTGCAGATCGGGCTGATGTCGATCTTCACGACCGCGGGCCAGTGCGTCACCCTCTCGTGCTTGAGGGCAAAGTGGAACGAGCCGACCAGCATGTTCCACAAATGGCGGGGTCGGAGGCGTGCAAAGATCCACTGTCGGCGACGCCACGTGGTCGCGAGCATCACCCGGGTGTTCATAGCAGCGACGATGCCATAGGCGGCGAGGGGAAATCAAACCATGTGGCGATGCCGTTGCCGGCGGGTTCTTTCCACGGCGTCAGCTAGGAGCGCCGACCTCGTTGCTACCGCAAAGAGTTCGGCCGCCGCATCAACCGCCGCGGGCTCGAGTATGACCCCTTCTTCTACCTCCAGCGCCCTGCGGCTCACTCAGCGCCCTTCTCAGGGTTCCCACTCATGGCGGAGGGATCGGCGTAGGTACGCCAAACCATTCTGGCTTAGATCGAAATTCCGGGGCCTTGCGGCCGAAGCTATACGTTCATGAGGCGCCGCTTCGGAGGGCTCGCTGTGCTTGTCCTCCTTGCGACTGCGGGCCTCGCGGCGAAGGAGGTCCATACCCCGAGGGAAATCCCTTGGGTGGAGGCAGAACTCCACGGCTTTGCCGCGCAGCGTGCCGACGACCTCGTCCTCCAGGAGGAACGCGGCCGCGACGTCTGGGCGACGCAGGGCTACAGCCTCTATCGCAGCCGCGATGGCGGTCCGTTCGTGAAGCTGTACACGGTGCGCACGCGCTTCGGCGAGGCGTGGGGCGGCTACCTGAGGTCGCTGCGCCGCGCCTTCGGCTACCAGGAGCTGGTTGAGCTGCTCCCGATCTCCGACGGCCTCGTCATCGCCTTTGCCGGCGGCATGGTCTACCGGGTGGACCTCGTGCACGGTACGCAGGAGGCTGTGCACACGCTCCGCTACTTCGGCCGGGGGCAGGGCCGAGGAGTGATGGGCAGCGGTCTGGCGATTGACGGCCAGGGGAGGCTCTTCTACGGCGAGTACCCGACCTTCGCAGGGAGGAACGACTACTCGGTGGCGCTGTGGCGCAGCCTGGATGAAGGCCGCACCTGGGAGATCGCCTACGAATTCCCCCTCGGGTCGGTTCGGCACATCCACAACGTGCAGTGGGATCCAGTGGGCGGCGCGCTCTGGATGGGGACCGGCGACCAAGATTCCCGCTCGCAGCTCGGCTACTCGACTGACGGCGGCCGGACATTCACCTGGATTGGAAAGGGGAGCCAGCGCTTCCGCGTGGTGAGCCTCCTCTTTTTGGCCGACTGCGTGGCGTGGGGGATGGACGCGGACACGCAGGCTGCACGCACCCTTCGCTGGTGGCGCAGCAGCGGGATCGTCGAAGAGAACGCGCGCGTCCTCCCTGGCCCGGTGTACTTCACCGAGGCCCTCGATGCGACCGGAGGGATCCTCGGTCTCGCCGAAATGGACGCGGCGGTATGGCGCCTCGGCTGCTCCGGCGAGCCGGAGAAGGCGCTGCAGTGGACGCTGCCAAACCCGAAGCCCCCGGGTCCTCACCCCGCGATCCGGCTGGCGCGCGGCCAGCCCGAGCCGAGGCGCTACGTCCTCGTGAACCCGCTAAGGACAGTCGAGGACGAGGCCTCGATCTATCGGATCCCGCTCGCGGCGTGGCGGACGCGCTTCCCCGACCTTCCCCCTCCGGGGGAGTGAGCGTCGCGGCGGGGACGCCGAAGGCGCCCGGTCGCATTGGAAGAATGCCGGGTCCGCCGCTTCCGGAGGAGTTGCCTACGCTCGGCCGCATCGGACTCGATCCAGCTGATAATCCCCGCCGAAACGGTTCTCTCGCGACAGCGAGTACGACACCCAGCACTTCGACGACGACTTGCGTGCGAGGATCGTCCGTCGAGCTTCGAGCAGATTCTGCGTGTGGACTTCGTAGCCATCATCAACGCGGGACCTACGCCCGACGGCCTGTGCGAAGGTCCACATCCCCCTCCCGACGGGGCAGAACGTAGGCAAGGGGACTGTCTGGTGCGGAGCTACCGCTGGATGGTGGCGAAGGCGGCGGCCAGGCGGGGGTGTCTCGTCGAACCTGCAGGCTGCGTTATACATTCGGAAGACCGAGGTCTCGGACGCCTGTTACGTGACCCCAGACGGCGCGCTTGATTTGCCGGTACCGTCCTCGACCAGGCAACGCTGCTGGATTTGTAGTAGGGCGCGCCGCTCGCTCGCGGCCGATCTTTGGCGATACACTCTGGGGCGATGACGCAAGTGATACCGTCGGAAACATCGGGGCCGCTGGAGCAGACACCGGCGCGGGTCGGAGCAGTGAAGAGCTTCATGTTTGTGTGCATGTTCTCGCCATGCTGCTCGCGATGACCCTAGGCCTCGCCGCAGCCGTGTCGGACGGGATTCATGCCCGGCTCGCGCTGCGGCGCGCGATCCCGGCGCGGAGATTCGAGGAATGGTTTGGATCCGGACCGGCGGACGGGGGGCCGCGCCTCACGGCGCCAATCCGGCCGGACGCCGGCTGAACCCAAGCGCGAGGGACGCCCTCAATGTGTGGTATCGCCGGCTACTCGGGCTCGTTCGACGAGACGCTCCTGCAGCGAATGAACGCCGCTCTGCAGCACCGCGGACCCGATGACGCCGGGACCTTCTGTTCGCGCGACGACCGCGTGGGCCTCGCCCACCGCCGCCTATCGATCATCGACCTGTCACCGCGCGGGCATCAGCCGATGTGGGACGCGACGCAGCGAGCAGTGATCGTCTACAACGGCGAGCTCTACAACTACCGCGAGCTTCGCGCGGAACTCGTATCCCAGGGCTACGCGTTCCGGAGCGATAGCGATACCGAGGTGCTGCTGAACCTCTGGCTGCGAGACGGCGAGGGGATGTTGCAGCGCCTCAATGGGATCTTCGCGTTTGCGCTGTGGGACACGCGGGAGCGGTCTCTCGTCGTCGCGCGCGACGGGCTCGGCGTGAAGCCGCTCTACTACACGGAGCTGCCGAAGGGCGTGCTGTTCGCGAGCGAGCTGAAGGCGCTCCTGCACGAGCCGACGGTGCCCCGGGAGCTCGACCCCGATGCCGTGCACCAACACCTGCTCTACCTCTGGTGCCCCGCTCCGCGGACGCTTCTCGCGAGCGTGCGCAAACTCGAGCCGGGGCATGCGCTCACCCTACGCGGCGGGAAGGTCGAGAACCGCTTCCGCTTCTACGAACTCCCGTACGACCAGCCGATTGCTCCGCTCGACGAGCGCGAAGCGATCGCGGAGGTCCGCGAGAAGCTCCGTACGGCGGTGGAGCGGCAGATGATCGCCGACGTACCGGTGGGGGCGTTCCTCTCGGGCGGGCTCGATTCGAGCGGCGTCGTCGCGATGGCCCGCGCAAGCGCCCAGGACGGTCGCCTCCAGTGCTTTACCATCGGATTCCGGGACGAAGTGGCGCAGCGCGAGGGAATGGCGCTCGATCTGCCGTACGCCGAGCGGGTGGCGAAGCACCTCGGTGTCGACCTGAACGTGATCTGGGTCGGGCCCGAGATGGTAGACGAGCTCCCGCGGATGCTCTTCCACCTCGACGAACCGCAGGCCGACCCGGCGCCGATCAACTCGCTCTTCATCTGCCGGATGGCGCGCGAGCAGGGCATCAAGGTCCTGCTCTCCGGCGCCGGCGGCGACGATATCTTCACTGGCTATCGCCGTCATTTCGCGCTGTCCCAGGAGGGGCGCTGGGGCTGGCTCCCCCGCCCCACACGCGCTGTGCTGCGCGCGGCAGCCGGTCGGCTGCCGACCTCGAGCGAGCCGGTCCGCCGCGTCGCGAAGGCGTTGCAGTACGCCGATCGGGACGGCGATGCGCGCATCGCGAGCTACTTCTATTGGATCGACCCCGACCGCCTTGCAGCCCTCCACGGGCCGGCTCTCCGCGGGCGCGTGCGGACGGATGCGGCGTCGGACCCGCTCGTGCGCGCGCTCGCGGCGCTCCCGGCGAGCGTACCGCCCCTGCACCGGATGCTGTACCTCGACACGAAGTTCTTCCTTGCCGACCACAACCTCAACTACACCGACAAGACGTCGATGGCGTCTGGGGTCGAGGTGCGGGTCCCGCTGCTCGACCCCGATCTCGTGGCCCTGGCGGCGCGCCTCCCCCTCGAGCTCCTGCAGAAGGGCCGCATCGGCAAGTGGATCCTGAAGCGCGCGCTCGAGCCTGATCTTCCCAGGGACATCATCTACCGCCAGAAGACCGGGTTCGGTGCACCGCTGCGCAGCTGGCTGCGAGGCCCGCTCCGGCCCCGGGTCGATGAGTTTTTGGACGGCGCGGTGCTCGAGCGCCGCGGCCTGTTCGACCCGGCTGCTGTGCGCGCTCTCGTGGCGGCCGATCGTGCCGGTTGCGTCGATGCGGCCTATACGCTCTTCGGTCTGGTCTGCATAGAGCAGTGGTGCCGGATGTTCGTCGACCGGCCGGTCCCGGGGCTCCCGTGAGCCGCCGTCTCCAGCAGCTCGCACTCGGCGACCCTGTGACGGGACTCGCCGGGGACCTAAAGGGACAGCGCTCGCCCCAGCTCGCCCGCGGACGGTCCTCCTCTCTCAACCCGTTGGAACGATGGTTCGGGGTGATCCATGACCAGGGGAATCGACGCGGCAGCTTCGACCGCGTCCGCCGGCTCGAGCGCCAGACCACGCGCTTCATCGCCCAGTGGAACGAGCACGCTCGGTCGTTCGCATGGACGGAAATCTCCGCGGATGATCCGAGGGATGATCCGTCGTGTTTCAGAGACTTCAGAGATGCGATATTGGGTGATCGATCCGAGTGACGTGTGCTCCTCTGAGAGTTGCGTTTCTGATCGACAGCCTCGCCAGCGGCGGCGCCCAGCGGCAGGCCGTCGAGATCGCCTGTTGGCTTGCGGCGCGGGGAGAGATGGTTCCGCGGTTCGTCGTGTACCACCCCGTCGACTTCTTCGCGGCTCGCTTGCACGCCGCAGGAGTTCCTGTGTCCGTGCTCGCGAAGCGTGGGCGCATCGATCTGACAATCCCGATCCGGCTACGACACTGGCTCCTGCGAGAAGGGATCGATGTGCTTCACGCGTTTCTGCCGGCCTCCTGTCTCTACGGCTATTTGGCGACGCGGCGGTGGCCCCGGCACGGACACCGACCCGCATTGATCGCCGCCGAGCGGTCCGAGTTGCGCGGTGCGCCGCGATGGGAACGTGTGATCAAGCGCTGGGTGTACCCGCGCAGCGACGCCGTTACAGCCAACGCCGGCCCGGTAGCGCTCGAAATCGAGCGGCGTCTGGGCGTGCTGCCCGGCCGCACGTACTACGTGCCCAATGGCATCGATCTTGAGGACTGGGACCGGCGCGGACTCGAAGACACCCCGCTCGAGCTTTCCCGGGAGCTGTTGCACCTGGCTCTTGTGGGCGGCCTTCGGAGGCATAAGAACCATCTTGTCTTGCTCGACGCGCTGTCTCGTATCCCGCTTGAAGAGCGCGGCTCCTGGCGCATTTGGTTCATCGGCGACGCGACCAGCGAACGCGAGCACGCGGAGCGAATCCGGTGGGCCATCGCCCGGAACGATCTCGCATCCGTCGTCCGCATCGTGTCAGCAACCCCGCACATCGCCTCCGTGATGCGACGCCTCTCCGCGCTGTGCCTACCGTCCTCCGCTGAGGGGTTCCCGAACGTGCTGCTCGAAGCCATGGCATCACGCCTTCCCGTGATCGCGTCGCGTGTCGGAGACATTCCGAACATCATCGAGGACGGAGTCGCTGGAATCCTGGTCCAGCCTGGGGACGTCGATGGCCTGACCCACGCGCTCCGCCGACTGTTCCGGTCGACCGAGGCTGAGCGCGCAGCTATGGGTTCCAGGGCGCGGGCGGTTGTGGAGGAGCGGTACCGCATGCAGGACGTTGCGCAGCGGTACGCGAGGATCTACTCCAGTGTCGCGACTGGGCGACCCTAGCGTCCGTCGTCGTGCCGCCCCCCCACGTCCGCTTCCTCCTAGATAGCCTCGCTTCCGGGGGCGCTCAGCGCCAGGCCGTTGAGGTCGCGTTGTGGCTCCGCAGGAGCGCGCAGCTGCGCATCTCGTTCGTCGTGTACCAGGTCCTTGACTTCTTCGGGCCCCGGCTCGCCGAGGCTGGCATCCCCGTTGTGCGGCTCTCGCGCCCCTTTCGCCTGGACCCCGGTCTGGTGCTCCGGATCCGTCGCTCGCTCGTGATCGACGCGCCGGACGTGGTCCACGCTTTCCTTCCCCCGCCGTGCCTCTATGGGTACCTCGCGACCCGCGCGCTTCCGCGCAACAGGAGGCCCGTCTTCATTGCAGGCGAGCGGAGCGAGCTCCGCAACGCAAACTCGGCATACTTGTGGATCGAGCGTCTGGTTTATACCCGCAGCGATGCCGTGACTACGAACGCCGAGTCCGTCGCCCGGGAGATCGTCGGGCGGGTCGGGGTCGAGCCCACCAGGGTCCACTACATCCCCAACGGTATTGACTTGGCTGCCTGGGATCAGGCGGCGACCGAAGAGTGTCCGATCGACCTCGAGCCGGGATGCTTTCATGTGGCTCTCGTAGGTGGACTGCGGCGCGAGAAGAACCACCACATTCTCATCGACGCGCTCTCCCTCCTGGGTCCAGCCGAACGCGCCGGGCTGTCAGTCTGGTTCATCGGCGCCGAGACGGGCGCCCCGCAGGTCGCGGCGTCGATCCGCGAGCAGATCGACCGGCGGCGACTGCAGGCGACCATTCGGATCGTTCCCCCCACGTCGAGCATCGCGGCGGTGATGCGGCGGCTCGATGCACTCGTGCTGCCCTCCGCATTCGAAGGCTTCCCGAATGCGCTGCTGGAGGCCATGGCTTCGTCGCTGCCATCGATCGCCTCTCGCGTAGGCGACGTCCCAAACATGATCGAAGACGGACGTACGGGCTTCCTGGTGAGCCCGGGCAACGCGAGCGAGCTGGCTGCGGCTCTGCGCCGGCTGCGTGGGCTCGCTCCGGAGGACCGGCGAGCCATTGGGGCGCGGGCTCGGGACGTTGTGGAGAGGCAGTTCCAGATGGAGATCATGGCGGCGAGGTATCTGGCGCTCTACGAGGGCCTGGTAGCGGCCCGAAGGGGGCCTCGGGCCGGGGCCGGGTCGTAGGGGGCAAGACGAGGTCGGGCTGGCCGCGCGGTGCTTGGCCGCGCGTGCAGCCTCGGGGATACTCCGCCGCCTCGACATGAGTCACATCCGCTTCCTCCACGTGATGTCCGAGGGCCTCGATCCGACTGTGATCGATGCCCAGGTCGTCGACTCCATCGTCGCGGTGCGGGAGGAGGGCGTGCCCTTCGACCTCCTCGCGTTGACGCCGCCGCGGATGTACTACCGCAGGCGCGCGTACTACCGTCATCGCGTCGAGGAGATTGCCGCGCGGACCGGCGGACGCGTCGAGGTCGTGCCCCACCCCCGGAAGGCCAACACGATCGGCGCGGTCTTCGCCGCGGCGGTCCTTGCGCTCGAGCGGTGGCGCCCACCCGTCAATCGCCTCGTGATCCACGCGCGTGGGGACTGGTCTGCGTATTATGCGAGCCTCGCGCAGCGCATCGACCGGAGGATCCGGTACGTCTTCGACGCGCGCGGGGACGGCGAGGCCGAGTTCCGCCTCGAGGCGCGAGAAGCCTCGCTCGGCCCGCGGGCGCTCGAGGTCGGAGTGCGTCGCCGCCGCGAGATCCGCGAGCGGGCGAGCAGGCATGCGGAGCACGTGCTCGCCGTGTCCACAGTGCTGCGCGACCGGATCCAGGCCGCTCACGGTATCGACCCCGCGCGGATGACGGTCGTACCCTGCGTTGCCGACGCGCGGAAGTTCTATCTAGACGATGCGGAGCGTGAGAATACGCGGAAAGAGCTCGCGCTCGAGGGGCGCTTCGTGGTGATCTACGCCGGGCGGCTCGTGCGCTGGCACTACGGTGCCGAGACCTGCGCGGTGGTAAGAGGCATCCTCGATGCGGACCCCGCCGCTTTCTTCCAGATCCTGACACCGGACCAGGACGAGGCGCGTTCTCTCGCGGCCGAGACGCTGCCTGAGGGCCGCTACGCGATCCGCAGTGCGGTGCACGCCGAGGTGCCGCGCTTTCTGCGTGCGGCCGACCTCGCCATGCTCTTGCGCGCGCCCGACCCGCTGAATGAGGTGGCGTGCCCGACGAAGTTCGCGGAATACATGCTGTGCGGGCTGCCCGTCCTGATCAGCGCGGGCATCGGCGACTGCAGCCGGTTCGTCGAGGAGCAAGGCGCGGGCGCTGTGTTGGCCGCGCCCGACGCCGCGCGGGCTGTCGAGGCAGTCGCACGGCTGCGCGCGGAGCCCGACGCGGCTCGCCGGGCCCGGATCGCAAGGAGCGCGGCGCCTCTGTCGCGCCAACGCTTTGCGGGTGACGTCGCCCGGCTCTTCCTGCGGATCGCTGAAGCGCCCTGAGGGCGCGAAGCCTTGGAACGCGCACCGTCGCGGCAGGGAGCCAGATGCTCGAGAACCGGTCGAGAGCTGCGTGCCCTCGTCGCGCCCGATCACGCGAGGAGGATCCCGGCAAGGCTCCTTCGCCCGGCTACAGGCCGAAGCTCCGCCTGCGGTTGTTCGACACCGCCTTGTACCTCGCCGAGCCGCGCCAGCAGCCGAACGCCCGTTCCGTCGTGATTTACGCCCTTCTCGACACCGCCCGAGACCTCGCTCCGCGCTCCGCCGGCTTTACGTGCTCTACCTCCACAAGGACGCCTCGCTTTTCTCGCCTACGCCTCGGCGTCATTCCGGCTCCCGAACTGCACGGCCAGATCTGCGAGTATGTGGGCTGCGGAGGTCGTGCATAGGCGGCCCCGTGGCCGGTCTTGCCGGGGCTCCGCGGCAGCTCGTGGTCGAGCGCTCCTCGCTTCGCGGCGAGGGGTCGCGGACGGTCGCGCGCTGCTATTGTGGCGGGCCGCCGCGCGGGCGGTGCGGGGGACAGGTGACGCAGCGGTGGCGCGAGCGGGCGGCGCGCGTGGGGTTGTCGCTCGTCGGGGTGGTCGCGGCGCTCCTCGGCACGGAAACCCTCTTGCGCACCTTTCCGCGCTTGCTCCCGTCTGGCGCTTACGGAGCCGGCGTGGAGCTGGTGGCGCTCAACACCAACGTGCAAGGCGCAACGTCCATCTACAACAAGGTGCGTTTCGTCGAGCGGAGGCCGAACGATCGCGGCTTTCTCGACGCCTCGCAACAGCGGGCGAAGCCGCCCGGCGTGTACCCCATCGGCTTCTTCGGTGACTCGTACGTGGAGGCATCCCAGGTCGAGCTCGCGGACGCGTTCTTCAGGCGCCTGCCATCGACTCTGAACAGACAGACGATCGAGGCGCAGGCGTTCGGCATATCGGGCTGGGGAACTCTGCATGCTCTGTGCGCCTACGACAAGTTCGCGCCGCTCTTCGCACTCGACGCCGCGTGCTACATCTTCGTCGAGAACGATCCCGGCGATAACGACTTCCGCCTCGGGAACTTCTGGCGGCAGGGCGCCGCCAAGCCTCTGGCGGAGCTCTCCGACGAGCCGCCGGGATACGTCGTGCATCCTGCGCCCGACCCCGCGCACCAATCGCTCTTGAGGAAGGCGCTCAAGGCGCTCCAGTACCGATCGTTGCTCGCGCAGGTCGTGCTGACCCGAATTGAGCTGCTCCGGACGGAGGGCATCCGCGTGCGGGCGGCGCAGGGTAGGGGAGAGATGGGGGAATCCAGGGCGCCTGTTCCGAACTCGAACGACCTTCCGTCCACGTGGCCGCGGGAGGACCGGGAGCGCGCAGGGGAGTTCACCCGTCGCATCCTCGCGCACTGGCGCTACTTTTTCGTGCTCTACGTTCCACGCGGCGAAGTTCAGCTCACCGGGCGGGACTACCTCGACGACGGATGGCGGCCCTGGCTCCGCACCACCTGCGAAGAGCTCGGCGTCCCGCTGCTCGACCAATCGGAGGCACTCGCCGCACGGCTCGGGCAGGGCAGTGCAGTCTACGACGACCACTGGAGTCCCGCGGGTCACGAGGTGATCGCGGCAGAACTGGCGCGCCACATCGAAGGAGTGCTCGCCGGGAGGACGCCGTAGCGTGTGCGGCATCTGCGGAGTGCTCGGCCCGGTCGACCATGCGGGCATCGAAGACGTGGGCCGCATGACCCGCGCTCTGGCACATCGTGGTCCCGATGACCTCGGCACGTGGTCGTCGCGCGTACGCGTCGGCGCAGAGGACTTCGCGGTCGCGTTGGGACACACGCGCCTCTCGATCCTGGACCTCTCGCCGCTCGGGCATCAGCCGATGAGCATCGACGACCGCACGATCATCGTTTCGTACAACGGTGAGATCTACAACTTCCAGGATCTCCGGAGGGAGCTCGAGGGACGCGGCGTCGCGTTCCGCTCGAGCTGCGACACCGAGGTGCTCCTGCAGGCCTACCGCGTCTGGGGCGTCGACGCATTTGCTCGCTTCAACGGCATGTTCGCGTTCGCTCTCTTCGACGCACCGCGCCGCCGGCTCTACCTGGTGCGGGATCGCGTCGGCATCAAGCCGCTGTACTGGCGGCTTCACGGCGGCGTCCTTACCTTCGGCTCGGAGCTCGAGGCGCTGCGCCGCCACCGAGGGTTCGAACCGCGGATCGACCGTGGCGCGCTGGGCCGCTTCCTGCGGCACGGGTACGTCTGCGGCCCGGAGACCATTTACAGCGACACGCGACGGGTCATGCCCGGCGAGTACCTGCTGTGGGAGCAGGGCAAGCTCTCCTCCCACGCCTACTGGCACGTCGGCGCGTCGCCGGCGACCCCGCCGCCCGAACGGTTCGAGGACGTAGTGGACACGCTCGACGCACTGCTCGGAGATGCGGTTGAACGCCAGATGATCTCGGACGTGCCGCTCGGCGGATTCCTCTCGGGCGGCGTCGACTCAAGCACCGTGGTAGCGCTCATGCAGGAACGCTCGCGCCACAAAGTGCGCACGTTCTCGATCGGATTCGAGGATGCCGACTACGACGAGTCCTCACACGCGCGCGCGGTCGCCCAGCACCTCGGGACCGTCCACACCGAGCTGATCGTGCGACGCGCCGAAGCCGTACAGGTCGCCCGAGAGCTGCCGGACCTGTACGACGAACCTTTCGCGGATTCATCGGCGATCCCGACCGTGCTGCTCTCTCGTTTGACACGCCATCATGTCACCGTGGCGTTGTCCGGAGATGGCGGTGATGAGCTCTTCGCCGGCTACCCGCACCACCTCCGGCTCGCGCAGCTCGCCGGCTGGCTCCGGGTACCACGGGCCCTTCGCGTCCCGCTCGCCTCGCTCGCTGCGTGGCTCCCGCGAGGGCGCTTGCGCAACGGGCTCTTCCACCTCGGGGCCGCCGATGCGGCGGAGCTCGCCTATGGGCTCCAAAGCGCGTTCGATGCTCCATCGCTGGCTGCGGCGTGCGGACCCGAAGGGGCGCGGCCCGCCCTGCCATATCTCGAAGCGTGGGCGTCCGCAGGCACCGACGATCCACTTCGGCGCTCCATGCAGGCCGATGTTCGCCTCTACCTCCCTGACGACATCCTCGTGAAGGTCGATCGTGCCACCATGTCGGTCGGCCTGGAGGCGCGTGTTCCCATCCTCGACCACCGCGTCGTGGAGCTCGCCCTCGCGCTCCCGCGCGAGCATCTCTGGCGCGGCGGGGCGACGAAGGCGCCCCTGCGCGAGGTCCTCTACCGGCGCGTGCCCCGGGCCCTGATCGAGCGGCCGAAGCACGGCTTCGGTATCCCGATCCACCAGCTCCTCGCGCGCGAGCTCGTCGAATGGCAGCGGCTCTATCTCGCACCTTCGCGGCTTGCCGAGGAGGGAAACCTCTCCCCCGACGGCGTCGCCGGCCTGCTAGGCCTCGCCCGGGGCCGGTTTGACCATGCGCTCCGCGCCGCCGTGCTGTGGAGGCTCGTGTCTTTCCAGCGCTGGTTCGCCCGCCGCCACCGCGGCGAGGCCGCGGCCTGACCCGTGGCCGCACTGTGCGTCGTCTCTGGTGTAGAAAACCTCGGAAGCGACCGCGCGCAGTGCCAGGCGGCCAAGCTCTTTCGCTGGCAGTCGGCGCATGCGGGGATGTCGATCGGGTTCCTGATCTCCCGCGAGATCGACTTCTTCGGACAAAAGCCCCAAGAGGCGGGTACTCCGGTCGTACTCGCGCCAAAGCGCGCGAACGTCGACCCAACGCTAAGCCCCCGAATCGGAGGCTGGCTCCGGGCGCGCGCGCCGAACGTCGTCCATGCCTTCCCCCCCCTCCCGCACCGTGGATGCTCCCGGCCGCGCGCTCGCTCCACGCCGCGTTTCCCCCATTGCTTACCGCTCAGCCGAATCGATGATCCGATCCAGTGTCGGTGGCTGGCTCCAGCGCATCGCCTGCTTTCCTGGTGGCACCATCACCGATGAACCCCGAGTCGGCGATGGCCGCGGTGAGGGAGCGATTCCACATCCCGGTGGAGCGGCTGCGCTACCTATCAAGCGGTATCGATCTCGACGCATGGGGCCATGCAGCGACGGAGCCCTCACCGCTTGCACGCGAGCCGGATCGCTTCCGCGTCAGGCCGATCGGGGCCTGCGCGCAGTGAGGCCGACCACGCGACGCCTCCTCCTCGCCGGACCGCTCCCTCCTCCCGTCGGAGGTATCGCCACTTGGACGGAGGAGGTCGCCAACAGCGATCTCGCGCGCAGCGCCCCGTTCGAGGTGTTTGACACCGCTCCGCGCGACCGCGGCGCGGTGGATGTGCGCAGCCGCTTCCGTCCCGTCCGGGCGCTCCATGGCCTCGGGCTGCTGGTGCGCTTCGCGGTGCGGCTCGCCGCCTCCCGTCCGGACCTCGTCCACATCTGCAGCTCGTACCACTGGGCCACGCCTCGCGACGCGCTCTTCGTATGGCTTGCGCGCGCGAGCGGCGCGCGGGTCTGCCTTCACCTCCACGGCGGCGACTTCCCGGTGTTTGCCGAGCGCCTGCCCAGCGCCGCATACCGTCTCCTCCTCGCCACGCTGCGCCGATGCTCGCGCGTCATCGTGATCACGCGACAGACAGAGGCGTGGCTGTCGGAACGCATCGGAGCGGACCGCGTGCGGTATCTGCCCAACTTCGTTCCGGAGCTGGCGGCCGCCGTCTCAGCCGATGTCGGAGGCCGTGTCGCCGGGACTCCGGGGAGCCTGCGCGTCGTCTTTGCCGGGCTCCTCACGGCCGCCAAGGGCGTGCGCGAGCTTGTCCTTGCGGCGGCCGCCCTCCCCTGCGTCGAGCTCACACTCGCGGGTCCGGCCGAGCCTGTCTTCCTCGGGGCGCTGGCGGACGCTCTGCGGCGCCTCGGCGACCGCGTCCACGTCCTGGGCGAGCAACCACGGGACGCGGTCGCGTGCCTGCTGCGTGACACCGACGTTTTCGCCCTCCCGAGCCATCGCGAAGGGTTCCCGGTGTCGCTACTCGAGGCGATGGCGGCGGGGGCGGCGATCGTTGCGACGCCCGTCGGTGCGGTGCCGGACCTGGTGCGCGACGGCCAGGATGCGCTGCTCGTGCCTCCAGGAGACGTGAACGCGCTGGTCCGCGCGCTCGCGATGCTCGCGCGCGACCCCGCCCTCCGTCATGCGCTCGGCGAGCACGCACGCGCGCGTGCCCTCACGGAATTCGGTCGCGAGGCGATCCTCGCACAGCTCGCGGCGCTCCACGCAGAGGTGATCGCCGAGCGGTCACGAGACTAGGGTTGTGTGGGCGCCTGACTGCCATACCCGAGCGTGCGTAGACAAGCTCCAATGAGATCCTCGAGGAGCGCTTGGTCGGCCGGACTGAACCGGTCCCGGTGTCGGACGTTCATGTCCCGGAGCTCGAAGCGCGTGCGCAGGAAGTCGAGCAGCCGACGCGACGGGGGAAGCTCGCAGTGCCGCAGCAGTTCCTCAATCGCGGCCTCCGGACCGGCGAGGAAGTCCTCGTAGCGCAGCTCCCGATACTTCCCGGGGGGAAGCGCGGCGCTCTCCCGTCGCGCTACCTCGACGACATTGCGCCACTGCAGCGCCGCGAGCGCCAGTGGAGAGCCGCCGCTCTCCCGCCATAGGCGTTCGTACGCCTCCGGGAATCCCCCCCTCCAGGCCGGCTCGTGCATCCGGCGTGTGTCGCGCCAGAAGTCGACGTTCAACAGGGAGTGCGCGACCGCACGACCGTCGCGCACGACGTGGACGAAGATCGCGTCCGGGAAGAGACTCGCAAGGTAGCCGATCCGCGGCGGTCCGGTCAGTTTCGCCGCGAAGCGTCGCTTTCTGGTCCAGCGCAGCACCTGTCCGATCAGGCGATGGACGCGCGCCCGTTCCTCGGGCGT
The DNA here is from genome assembly GCA_036758525.1 of Myxococcota bacterium. Lineage (GTDB taxonomy): Bacteria > Myxococcota_A > UBA9160 > UBA9160 > UBA9160 > UBA9160. The sequence goes on along the minus strand of DAIOWK010000006.1, from coordinate 13,865 downwards.
CGCCTTCACATCGAGCAGGTACTCGTAGCGGAATTTCTCGCCGCACAGGGCGGCCCACGTCTCGTAGGCTTCGGCGGGCCCGAGCCGCAGCTTCTCGAGCGGTGACCGGGCCTGATCGGAGCGCTCGATCGCCTTGCGAAAGGACAGGCTCAGGTCGCACAGGCGGTTCAGGACGTAGAGCGACGGATGCGTGGGCAGGCGGTTCGCGTGGTGGGCGAACCAGCCGACATCCGGATGCGTCGCGAGGCACTCGAAGAGGACCGTCGTCCCGCTACGGCCCATCCCGACCAGGAAGATCGGACGGTCGATGTGCGCCGTCGCTCCACCCGCGCCCGCCGCGGGTGAGAGGGTCACAGGTCGAGCCCGATCTCGCGACCCGTCGCCGCCGACTCGAGCATCGCGAATGTTGCGTGCGAGACCGCGAGCAGCCCGGCCAAATCGAAGGGCGAAGGTCGGCCCATGCGCACGGCTTCGATCACCTCGTTGAGCGCGGTTTCCTGTCCCTTGTCGTGGTTGAAGGTCTTGACGCGCTCTCCACCCACGACCTGCGTGGTGCGGAAATTGTCCGACTTGACGGTGCGGCCATCCGCCGATGCTTCGAAGCACTCCTTGGGAAGCGCTTCGCTCGTGCGCGCGAGGTACTCGATCGTGGCCGTCGAACCGTCGGGGAAACCGAGGACCGCGATGATCGAGTCGTCGATCTCGGGATCGTGCGCCGTGCTGCGGGCGTACACGCTCCTCGGCGGCTGGCCAACGAGGTACGTACAGAGATCCACGAAGTGGCACACCTCACCGACGACCCGCCCCCCACCTGCCGCAGGATCTGTCACCCACGAGCCGCGCGGCGGCGGACCTGCTGCGACGGTGTAACGGACGACGAGTGGTCCCTGCCGGCCGGCGAACGCCTTGTGTGCCGCGCGCGCGTGCCGTGAGAAGCGCCGGTTGTAGCCGACGGCGAGGAAGCCGCTCGTCTCGCGCACGGCCTTGCCGACGGCGTCCACCTCGCCGGGATGCAGGCCGATCGGCTTCTCCAGCCAGACCGCCTTGCCCGCGCGCAGCGCGCGGACCGCGAGGATCGCGTGGCTATCGTGTTGCGTAGCGACGAACACGAGCCCGACGCTCGGATCGTCGATCGCAGCGGCCGGATCAGTTCCGCAGACGGCGAATTTGAAACGCTCGCCGGTTCGCTGTGCGGACGCTCCGGTTGCCGTGACAAGCGCCACACGGCGCAGCCCCTTCATGCCTGAGAGCGCCGGCAGGAGCACGCCCCTCGCGTAGATGCCCGCCCCGAGGAACGCGATGCCGAGATCGCCCTTGCGCACTGGACGCTGGGGCGTGATCGAGAGCGACCGGTCGACCGGTTTCTTGACGTCGTACCGGAACACCGCCGCCACGCTCGAGACCTCGCCCTCGGCCAGCTGCTCGTACACGCGTTCGGCGTCGGTGAAGGCTTCGACCTTTGTATCGAGCAGGTCCGGACGGACGCTCCGCGACGCGAGGAGCGCGAGGAAGGCCTGCATGTTGCGGTTTTCGGTCCAGCGCACGTAGGGCAGCGGATAGTCGAGGCCGCCTTCCTCGTAGCTCCGGTCGTAGCGGCCTGGACCGTAAGAGGTGCTCATCCGCAGCTCGAGCTGCTTGTCGTAGAAGGTGCGGCGATCGAGGTCCATGGGCATCGCACCGACGACGGAAATCCGGCCGTTCATGCGCGACAACTCGGCAGCGAGTTGGATCGGCGCCGAGCTGTCCGCCGATGCAGCGACAATCGTGAGGTCCACGCCGTGTCCCCCGGTCGCCGCCTCCTTCCAGGTTGCCGGCAGATCGGAAGTCGTGAACGCCCACTCAGCACCCATGTCCTCGACCTGCTTCACGCGCGTGGGGTCGATGTCGATCCCGAGCACGCGGCAGCCATTGGAGCGGAGGAGCTGCACCGCGAGCTGCCCAATCAGGCCAAGGCCGATTACTGCGGCGATCTCACCGAGCGTGGGCTCCGCGACGCGCAAACCTTGCAGCGCGATCGCACCGAGCGTCGCGAACGCGCCGTGCTCCAGCGAAACGCTGTCGGGCACGTGCACCGCGAGGTTCTCGGGCACGACCACGAGCTCGGCGTGGTTCGCGTAGCCCGCGCCGCCGCACGCCACGCGGTCGCCCGGCGCGAAGCCCCGCACTCCGGCACCGACCTCCTCAACCACACCTGCGCAGGAGTACCCGAGCGGCTGCGGGGCATCGAGGCGACTCATGACGGCGCGGTAGGTCGAGAGCGGCCCTTCCTGCCGCATCTTCCGCGTCACCTGCTGCACGAGATCCGGTCGGCTGCGCGCCTTCCCGAGCAGCGTCTTGCGAGCGAATTCCATCGCCATGCGTTCGGTTCCGGGAGACACGACGGAATGGTGGTTGCGGACGAGGATCTTCCCCCGACCCACCGTCGGAGCAGGTACGTCGAGGAGCTCGAGCGACCCGGTGCGCGGGCTCTGCAGGATCTGCTTCATCGGAGCTCCCTTTCAATGTGTCCCTGCCAGCCGGGATGCGGCCGGAAGGGCAGGTCGCAGCGCACCTCGTCCAGGGCGAGCTCGCGTCGCACGAGGCCCGCGGACTCGATCTCGACGACATTCACGTCTTCCGGCTTGCGCACGGCGGTGACGCGCATCTCCTCCGCACGCATCGCCTCAGCGATCTTCGGAATGCGTGCTTCGTCGAATCCCATGAGCCGCACGGCGACGAGGTCCAGTGCCACAGGATCGGTCGCCGCAAGCACGACGCCGAGCGGGCGGTCGCACGGGGCGAGAGGGCCGGTCCCCTCGCCGGCCACAATGCCATCGAGGACCGTCAGCACGGTGCGAACGGGGACCGCTGCGTCGAAGCGCGCGTCGCGCGCGTCGCTGTAGTAGACGCAGCGATTCAGATCGACGCACATCCGCCAGGTGGTCCGGTTCCCCCACCAGTTCCCGCTGCGCACGAACTCCTCGCCGCGCAACGCACTCTCGAGGCGGCGTGCCACCCGGAAGAGCCGCAGCAGCCGCCCATGTTGCAGCCAGGGCCGGGCCAGCTCGGTGGCCTGACTGCGCGCACGGTCCAGCAGCCCGGCGTCGGGATATTCGTCCCCGCCCGCGCGCTCCGGGCCGAGCGAGTGGTGGGGCAGCCAGTTCTTGTCGCCGTTGATTCCGACCAGGTTCTTGAGGGCGAGCGTCACGCCCGTCTTCTTGTGAGTCTTCAGCTTTGGCAGATTTACGATGAGATCGCTCTTCAGCACAGTCTCGGAGAGCAAGTACTGGTGCCGTCCGCCCTTATGGTGTGCGGAGGTGACGGCGGCGTCGTAATCCGCGCCGCGGAAACGCCTTGGATCAAGGCCAGAGCCGTGGAACGCACTCCGGCATCCGAGATCGACAACGCGGTACCCCTCAGGGTCGCCGGGCAGCGGACAACGGGACACGATCACGCCGTCCTCGAATCGAACGGCCTCGCGGCGGAGATCAATCACGCGGAGCTCGCGCCCCATCGCATCAGCGTAGAATCGGACGAGCGCGTCGATCCCGACGGACGCGCGGATTGCCTCGAAGTCGCAGTCCTGCTGCGGTGCCTCGGCGATCGTTACGCGCCCTTCCGGCCCGACCGCCTTAAACGCGTAGTCCGCGACCGCGCGCAGGACGCCGCCATGGGTAACAACGCTCTCGAGCGTACCCTGCGGATTCGGATTCCAGTGCCGGATGAAGTTGGGTTTCAGAACAACGTGGCGACCGCGGTCCACGAGCGCGCCGAGCGGGTTCCAGTCCTCGCGCCCGAACCGCTCGCTGTCGAGCCCGAGACCTGCGAGCGCTCCACGGACGGCTGCGTACGCCGGGTTCGGGCCACCGGCGAGCTCCTTGGCGGCTGCGCCCAGGAGGGGCGCCAGCTCTGGATAGGGCGTACCCGGGGCGTAGGGGGCTGTGAGCCCGCCATAAGCGCGCTCGCAGCGCGCGAGTGCGACGGTGATCACGGGAGGTTCCTTCCGACTTCTGATCGCACGGCGCGGAATTTTCCGTTCGGCTCACGCGGGATCGCCTTTGTGATCTGGATGCGGACCTTGATTTGGTCGCCGAGGCGCATCCGGACCTCGCGCATCAGCTTCTTCTCGCTGCGCTCGCTGTAGCCTGGCCCCGGCACGACGAGGACATCGATCGACCCCTTGTCCTCCTGGAGGATCTGCGCCTCGGCGACGTCGAACTGCTCCTTGAAGATGTGGTCGAGCCGCCCAATCAACCGACCGTCCGGCGTCGCGACGTAGTCCTCGACGCGGCCGTCCACCTCACGGAAGACGTCACCTGGCCGGCCGCAGGCACAGGGCTTCCTCAGGCGCGTGCCGATGTCGCGGATCTGGTAGCGGAGGAGCACCGTCGCGTCCTCGCCAAGGCCGGTCACGACGATGGGGCCGCGTTCGAATTCGTCGGTTTCCTCCTGCACCTCCACCTCAACGATGCCGAACTCCATGTCGACGTGGAGGTTGTTGAGCTGGCACGCCGTCATCGACACGACGAGCTCGCTCGCGGCGTAGTGGTCGCGCACGGGTGCTCCGAAGGCCTTCTCGATCGCCTCGCGCTGGAAGGCCAAGAGCGACTCGGACGAGGTGAAGACGCTCACGAGGCGTCCCTCGGGCAGCGGACGGCCCGCGTCGAGCAGCGCGCGCGCCACGAGATGGAGGGCCGATGGATACCCCTGCACGTAGGTCGCCTGGGTCGTGTGCATCGCATCGACGTAGTGCACGAGCTGCGAAGGCGAAATGTGGTAGATCGAGAACAGCGTCTGGCGGTTGTAGAGGTTCGTGCGCCAGTAGGGCGGCCGGGTCTGCCGAAGCGGCACGACCACCTGGCCGCCGAACGTCATGAACGGATCCGACATGTCCGCGTTGAACGCCCGGCGCTGCCGCCACACGGCGGCGTATCCCTCGCCAATGCGCTCGGGGGTGTGCCATAGGAGGAGCGGCGTGCCCGTCGTACCGCTCGTCGCCGTCTGGACGAGCTCCCGCTGCCGGCGGTCATCGGCCAGGAAGCTCGCGTACTTCTCCCGGAAGGTGGTCTTCTCGACCGGCTCCACCGTCGCGAGCGTTCTCGCGATCGCCTCGCGGTCGTCAGGATGGTCCGACGGCGGCGGCAGGTCGCGGTAGTAGGGGACATGGGCGCGCGCCCGCGCCACGAGAGCATTGAGCCGCTGCCGCTGGAGTAGGACGAGTTTGTCGAGGGGCCCGTGCACGGACGCCTCCCACTCGGCGAGAGTGCGGTAGAAGTGTGGCGTGAATCGCGAACGGCTCCGGCGGTAGCCTTCCGCGGTGCACGCGACGTTCTGGGCGAAGATTGGCAGCGCTTCGTACAGGAGGCGTCTCATGCGCCACCTCGGCCGACCCGCTCGAGGAAAGCCGCCATGCGGCGGGCGAGGCGGTCGCGCTGGAAGTCGGCCGTGACCCAGGCTCGGCCCGCGCGTGCGCGCGTCGCCGCATCCTCCGGGTGGTCCTTCGCGTCGAGGATCGCCTGCGCGAGCGCCGACGGGTCCTCGGGGTCGATCACGAAGCCCGCCTTCGCCTCCTCGACCAGCGTACGGATCTCCCCGGGCGGCGCCGCCAGGATCATGGGTCGCTCCTGTGCGAGGTACTCGAAGACCTTCGAGGGGATCACGGTGGCGAACACGGGCAGATCGCGGAGCACGACAAGCGTCAAGTCGACCGTTGACAGCCAGGCGGGGATCTCAGCCCGCGGTCGCAAGCCGAGGAGACGAACGTTGTCGAGGCCGCGCCGCGCGATCTCCGCCACGAGCCGCGCCCGATCCGCGCCGTCGCCGATCAGCAGGAACACGATCTCGCGTCGATCGCGCAGGCTCTCCGCGGCATCAATCACCGTCACGAGACCGTGCGCGAGGCCGAGTGTTCCGAGATAGGTAACGAGGTAGCGGCCCTCGAGGCCATAGGTGCGCCGCAACGCGGGATCGGGAGGGCGCGGATAGAAGAGCGATGCGTCGATTCCGTTGTACACGAGTTCGATCCGATCAAGCGGGATGCCGCGGGCCGCGATGTGTTGAATGAACGCGCGGGTGTTGACGACGATTCCGTCCGCGCGGCGGTAGAGGAATGACTCGAGTGCCTCCAGCGCGCGGAGGAGCCGCGGGCTCCTGAGCTGCCCGAGCTGGAAGATCGAGTCGGGCCATAGATCGCGTACCTCGAGCACGAACGGTCGCCGCTTCAGCAGCGCGACGGCTGCACCGGCGAGCCCGCAGAAGAACTGTGGGCTCGTGGCGACAACGACATCCGGGCGCGGGAGCCGGAGGCACGCGAGCCCGGCCGCGACGGCGAACACGCCGTAGTTCAGGGACCGGCGCAGGAAGCCTTCGTTGGGTGTCACGAACGTGAACACGCGCACTACGCGGATCCCGTCCGTTTGCTCTTCCTGCAGGAGCCGGTTGCGGTAGCCAGGGAAGACGACGCCCTTCGGATGGTTTGGAACGCACGTCACCACGGTCACGTCGTGGCCGTCCGTCACCCAGCGCCGTGCATGCTCGAACGTGCGGTTCGCGGGCGCGTTCACCTCGGGCGGAAAATAGTGGGTGAGGAAGAGAATCTTCACCGCTTGCCTCGTCAGTTCGGGACGTATGCGGGCAGGAGCGGCACGAGCGCAGTCGCCAGGCCGCGGAGTGCCTCGTCGGCCTGGGCTTCGTCGCGCCCCATCGGCACGGTGAACCGTACGAGAGCACCGTCGGTGCGGTTCATGCGAGCGCGGTCCCAGAACAGATCGATGAACTTTCGCCAATCGTCGGCGATCACGCGGCCCCGCTCTTGGTACCAGTAGTAGACGAGCTGACGCTGGTCGCCCTTCGCGATCACCAGCCGCTTGACGTTCGCTGGACCGCCAGGGAGTCCGGGCAGGTCGACTACCCGATCCTCTGAAGCCATGATGTCCCAACCCGAGCCCGGCAGGCAGTGGGCAGGGGGATGGATCCGGTTCTCCTTTCCGCCTGCGGTGTTCACCTGGGACGCGTGGTAGCCGACGTACACCCCTACCGGCGCCGCGGGGGCGAGGGCGTTGTGGTAGGAGCACATCAGGTAGTCGGTGACCCCGAGGTTGGCGATGACCCTGGCTTCCATCGGCTGGCGCTGGTCGCAGTGCCAGCCGCCGAGCTCCAGCGGGAACCCCGCGAAGCTCGCCCGCGGCGGATGTACCTCAACCGATGCGAAATGGTTGTAGACGTAGTACTGCAGCGCCAGGAACAGGGCGGCCGCGATGACCTTTGTCATGCCGCCTCCTCGTCTGCGTTTCCGCCCCGCCAGGACTCTGGGAACACCCACTGCAGGAGGCGCGCCTCCGCGAGTAGCAGGACGAACGCGATGGAGAAGGTGAAAAGACCCTGGGTCTCGTGGATCCATCCGCCCGCCGCCTTCTCTCCGAAGGAGTGGGTGAGCACGCCGGTTAGTGTTACGCGGAACCCGTTCACGAGGATCGCGATCGGTACCGCCGACACCACGATGATGATGCGCTCTACGACGCTCTTCCGGAAGAAGTATGCGAACACCACGCCAAGCGTGGTCAGCGCCATGAGCGAGCGCAAGCCGCTGCACGCCTCCGCGACGAAGAGTTGGCTGTTCGCTAAGTGGATGATGTTCCCCTCGCGGAGCGCGGGAATTCCGAGCCAGTACAGTACGTCGACGGCGAAGTCCGCGGCGATGAGCTGCAGCGGGAACGAGATCACGTTCACGAGGGATTGCGGGAGTGGCACCATGAGAAAGAGGAACCCGAGCGGGAAAGCGAGGACGCGAAACACCTCCCGTCCGAGCAGCAGCAGGACGAGTCCCATCAGCGCGAACACGAACGAGATTCGTGTGGTCATGTACTCGACGCCGAGGGTGCCGACGGTGAGCGTCGCGACGGACGCCGCAAGGGGCACGAGCCCCCACCAGCTTGGGCGGATCCGCGCCTCGTGCAGCCCTTTGCGACGCTCCCAGGCGAAGTACAACGCCAGAGGTACAATCAGGAAGCCGTGGGAGTAGTCCTCTTCCTCGTACCAGTTAACGACCATCCAATAGAGGATGGGACCCCAGATCGCGAGCGCAGCCGCCAGCGCGGTATAGAACGCGACCAACGCCCGTCGGCGGGTGCCCGCAGCGGTTGCGAGCTCGATCCCCGAGCGCGCGACCGCCGAATCAACCGGGGCGCTTCCCTCTGTCATCTCGCCTCTAGAAGAGCGCGTAGATGAAGGGCGCCACTGCGGAGCCCTGGGTCAGTACGATCAGCGCGCTCAAAAGCAGCATCGTTACCAGGATCGGTGCAAGCCACCACTTCTTGCGGACGCTCATGAACGCCCAGAGCTCGCCGAAGATCGAAAGTCGGCTTGACGACTTCCCGCGTGTCTTTGCCATCTGTGCTCTCCCGAATCAGTCGAGTGCGTATTTCTTGCGCTAGTTGGCTTCCTGAGTGGTTTCCGAGCACGCTCATTCGCAGCAGGCTGGCAATGGAGCCTTGGTAGTAGCGAGAGACCCCAGGGATGTTCATCGCACTCCCCGCCGCAGGGGCTTTCTAGAACTGGTGCCGCGCCCGCTCGAGCTCGGGCCGCCCCGAATCGGCCTTGCGCCAGGCGGACCCGCTCGTGCGAAGACCTCGTTTGGCGAGGAGGTCGCCACGCGAGATCGTAATGCCAAGCGAGATCGGACCCAGCATTAAAGCGTAAAAGATCGCTAGAATCACGAGTGTCTGGACGTGTCCAAACCGCGCGGCGATCGCGAGCCAGCCGACGTAGAGACGCCGCAAGAGGGGCTTCTCCGTGCGCGCGGTCACCCGACCGTCCGTCCGTTGTCGCTTCCGGTGGTGCTGAATCGCGCCTCCAGGACGTCGACAATCCGACGCGCAGCTCCGCCGTCCCAGCCCTCCGGGATACGACCCCGCTTGCCCGCGCCGTCCAAGATCTTCCGTACCTCGGCCTGGATCGCCCCGGGGTCCGAGCCGACGACGATATTCGTACCGTGGGTGACCGTCACGGGGCGCTCGGTGTTATCGCGGAGAGTCAGGCAGGGGATCCCTAGGACGGTCGTTTCCTCTTGGATCCCGCCAGAGTCAGTGAGGACGAGCTTGGCATCTGCCATCAGGCGCAGAAATTCCAGGTAGCCAAGGGGCTCGGTGGTGAGAACACGCGGAGCCACTCCCCCAAGGGTTCTCGCGATCGCCGCGGCCGTGCGGGGATGGACGGGGAAGACGACGGGGATCTCCTGATGGATCCTCTCCAAGAGCGAGAAGAAAGTCCGCAGGCGGTCGGGCTGGTCGACGTTGCTGGGCCGATGAAGCGTAAGGACGGCATAGCCCCCCTTGCGAAGACCGAGACGCTCAGGGACTTCGAGCGTCTTCGAACGCTCCAGGTTCGCCAGGAGCGTATCGATCATTACGTTGCCAACGAAATGGATCTTCGATTCCGGAACACCCTCGCGCCGCAGATTTTCCTCGGCCGCAGGCTCGGTTGTGAAGAGAAGGTCCGAGATCGAATCGGTGACCAGACGATTGATCTCCTCGGGCATCGTTCGGTCGAAAGATCGAAGCCCTGCCTCGACATGAGCGATCGGGATGCAGAGTTTCGCCGCCGCGAGACTGGCTGCGAGTGTGGAGTTCACGTCCCCAACGACCACCACGACGTCGGGCCTTTCCCGCAAGAGGATTGGCTCCACGCGCCGCAGCACCTCCGCTGTCTGTTCAGCGTGGCTGGCGGAGCCCACCCCGAGGTTGTGGTTCGGGGCCGGGATTCCCAGGTCCTCGAAGAAGCTCTCGGACATCGCGGCATCGTAGTGCTGCCCGGTGTGGACGAGAGAGACGGAAAAGCCCCCTCTTACACGCAACTCCCGCAGCAAGGGCGCGATCTTCATAAAGTTCGGCCGGGCCCCCGCGACCGCCAGCAGCCGAATGGGCCTCCCCACGGTCCCGCTCATCCCCCCTCCTGATCCTTCTGCCAAGGTGAGTTACGCCCGCAACAACCTGGGAGCGACCGGACAGACTACAAGGCCCGACGCTTTCGCTGCCAGCGACCGCGGAGCTCAGCGACTCAACGAAGCGGGCGCTAAAGACCCGAAGCGGGCTCTAGACGCCCCGATTTGACTCTTTTCCATGCAAGTGGGGAACCTAGTATTGCCGGTTCTTCGTCGCGAGAGGAAAATCTGTTCCCAACCAGACAGATCCTTCCCAGCTGTGGAAAAAAATTGCCTAATAGCCTAAAGATCCTCTGCCGTTACGTTGCTCCGTCCGCGCCGGTCTATGGTACGCCCGTCCCGGCCTTCTGGGCTCGGACGTGTCTCGTCGGACCCCGCGGACTGATCCCAGGAAGGCCTCCACATGACTGATCGCTTCCGTGTCCTTGTGATCGATGACGACCCCGGCGTCCGCGACTACCTCGAGGCTCTTGTTTCGAGGCAGGGCTACCAGGTATTCGCAGCGGACGGAGGGGAGGAAGCGCTCCGAACGCTGGACGAAAGCCGCCCCGATCTCATCACGCTCGACGTGGTCCTGCCGGGCATGGACGGCCTTGAGACCTTGCGGGAGCTCAAGAAGCGGCTGCCTGAAGTTCCAGTGGTGATGCTTTCTGGGCACGGCCAGGCTCGGACGATTGTCGAAGCCATGCGTCTTGGGGCCTCCGATTTCTTGCGCAAGCCCTTCGAAGTGGAGGAACTCGAACTCGCATTCCAGAAGGCGCTTGAGAAGCGCGCCCTCAAGGCCGAGGTAGAGCAGCTCCGAGGTCGCGCCCGAACGGAGACCGAGCTGCTGCTCCTTGATGGCGAGAATCGGAAGATGAAGGAGGTCCGCGAGATCATCGAGCAAGTCGCGGACACGGACATCACGATTCTCATCCGTGGGGAGAGCGGTACGGGCAAAGAGGTAGTCGCTCGCTCCATCTTCCAGCTCTCAAATCGCCGGGATTGCCCGTTCGTTAAGGTGAACTGCGCCGCACTGCCATCGGAGCTCCTCGAAAGCGAGCTCTTTGGTTTCGAAAAGGGTGCATTTACCGGCGCCCAGAAGCGCAAGCTCGGAAAATTCGAATTTGCGAACCACGGCACGATCTTCTTGGACGAGATCAGCGAGATGCACCCCAACCTGCAGGCCAAGCTCCTGCAGGTACTCCAGGATGGAGAGTTTTCCCGGCTCGGGGGAGAGGCGGACGTGCGCGTCGACACGCGCATCATCGCCGCCACGAACCGGAACCTCGAGAAGGCGGTGCAAGAAGGCAGTTTCCGTGAGGATCTTTTCTATCGCCTGAATGTCGTGACGATCCTTATCCCGCCGCTGCGCGAGCGGAAGGACGCGATCCCGGTTCTGGGTGACTTTTTTCTGCGAAAGTACAACGAGCAATATCGCAAGACCGTAACGCCGCTCTCGTCAGAGACCCTCTCGGTAATTACGCAATACCATTGGCCCGGGAATGTTCGGGAACTCGAAAACACCGTGAAACGCATCGTCGTGTTAGGAAATGAGCAGGCCGTGATCGCCGAGATCGAAGAGAAGCTGCACCCGGGAAAGGGTGAGGACGATCCGGGGGAATTGGACCTCGATTCCGCGGGCCTGGATCTGGCGAACGGAGGAGGAGTCGACCTCAAAGCAATTGCTAAGCGCGCGGCGCAGATTGCCGAAAAGAGGGTGATCCAGCGTGTGCTCCAGCAGACCCGGTGGAACCGCAAGGAGGCCGCGGAACGGCTTCAGATCAGCTACAAGGCCCTGCTTTACAAGATGAAGGAAGCCGGGCTAAGCGAGCGCGCTTAGCTTCGTCGCGAAAGAGGAGAGCGAAGATGGTGAAGAAAGTGATCCAACTCTGGCTCCCCCTCACGTTCCTCGTGGCCGTGACCGCGGGCTGCGCTTCGCCTCCCCCGATGCCGGCCGATACGGGCGTGACGCAGCGCGAAGACTACGTCATCGGTCCGTCAGATATCCTCGCTGTCCGGGTTTGGAAGAACCCCGAGCTCTCTGTGGAGCAAGTGCCCGTGCGGCCTGACGGTAAGATCTCGACTCCACTCGCGGGGGAGGTGCAAGCTGCGGGCCTCACCTCGAAACAGCTTGAGGACGTCCTCGCGAACGCCCTTACTGCATATGTCACGGCACCCCATGTGTCCGTCATTGTGCTGAAGATGAATAGCCGCCATGTGTCGGTGGAAGGTCAGGTGCAACGCCCGGGGCTAGTAGCCCTCGAAAGCGACATGCGCGTTGTGGATGCGATTACGACGGCTGGTGGCTTTACACCATTTGCAAACAAAAGGCGCATTAAGGTCCTTCGACGAATGCCCGACGGTTCTGTGACCACCTACGGCTTTAACTACGATGCGTTCGTCTCAGGCAGTGCGCCGGGTTCGAACGGTCTCCTCCAGCCGAACGACACCGTCGTGGTTCCGGACTGATCGATGTCGAAGCTCGGTACCCTGGGCGTCCTTCTCGCTTTCGCAGCGATCCCCGCGCAAGGCCAGGAACTCATCTTCGGAGCGAATGTCGGAGCACGCTGGGATAGCAATGTTAACAATGTCCCGAATGGCGATTCGGATTTCTCGGCACGCGTGGGTCCCGAGGTGCGTCTGCGCGAGACGCAAGGCGACCTCACCTACGACCTCCACTATGTGCCGACCTACCAGGCCTACTCCAGGTTTGCGAACCTCGACGATTGGGACCAGCTCGTGAATTCCACGGTTTCGTACCAACTCGGGCTCGCCACCTCGATTCAGTTCAAAGACATCTTCGATTACGCACCTGTCGCGACGAATTTTCTCCAGCAGCTCACGTCTCCAACAGGTGTGCCGCTCGGTACTCCGGTGGTGAACACGGTCGGGCGCTACAACGTTGTGGTTAATACTGCAAGCCTCGACCTACAGCATCGGTGGTCAGAGCTCTGGTTGGGTGTTCTCACCGTGACGAGCTTCTACTACGACCCGAGGATCACAGACGGCATCTCGTCAAACACGACAACCGGATCGGGAAGCCTCACCTATGCTGTCACCCAGCGCGACTATATAGGCGGAGCGGGGAGCGTCACCTCCCAGCAGTTCGGTAGCAACAGCTTCCAGAACGCGACGACGAGCTATTTCTACAATATCTCCGGAGTTTGGAATCACGACTTCTCGCCGACCTGGTCGCTGCAAATGCGAGCCGGCCCAACCTACGTCGATGCCGGTACGGTCTCGACCGCGTCGAACGCTTCGGTGCCCCAATTCCCGGTCTCTGTCAACGGAGTCCCCGCGCTCATCGACTTCCGGAGCTGCCCCACAGGCGCCGCGGTCTCAGGTGTCCCGAGCGGCCGCTCCCTACTGAACCTGTGCGGTCCCCCGACGCTGCTTGCGACTTCCCTCGTGACTACCATCGCGGGTATCCCCGTCAACCTCCCCGTCACGTCTCCTACGCCGTCCCAGCTCGCCTCCTCGACGGTGGTCCCGATCCAGGGATTGTCTCAGGGGAGCCAAACAAGCCTTACGTATTTCGCAAACATCCTGATGACCAAGCGTTGGGAGACCGTCACCGCGACTCTGGGATATAGCCGCAGCGCGGGGAGTTCGGGTGTGTTCAGCTCCAGTACGGAAATCGATACCGTGAATGGAGGCCTGGTCTGGCAAGCGTCACCAGTCTGGACGACAAGCCTGAGTGTCTTTTGGACGGACCAAAGTAGCAGTAGCAACAACACGACTGGCTTCCAGGAAATCGTCCAACCCTTCCCATATTCGGGTTTTACATTGAATCCCGTTATGCCCATTAATACGCATACTCCGCAGGCAGCCGGCATCATCGCCGCGCAGCAAAGAGGTACGATCAACGTCTATCAGTGGATCGTCGGCCTTCACAGCGACTACAGGCTGACGAAACGCCTTAGCCTCTTCGGTAATTTCTTCTATTTGAACCAAAGCTCCAGCCAGC
>DAIOWK010000005.1:0-32108 GCA_036758525.1 Myxococcota bacterium | reverse complement strand
CGCCTCGAGCGAGGAGATAGAGCGCGAGGTCATTCTCCAGGACGGCTGCGAGCGGCGTCCCCGCGTCTGCGAGCGCGATCGCCTCCTCCGCCGTCTGGATGGCGAGCGCGGTCTCCTGCTGCGCGGCTGCGCACCGGGCCAGCCCCGCAAGGTCCCGCGCTTGGTCTTGCCTCTGTCCCAGCCGTCGGTCGAGTTCGAGCGCACGCTGGTAGACGGCGACCGCGCTCTCTCGGTCCCCCGCGCGGCGCAGCGCCTCTCCCTGGTCGCGCAGCGCCGCCGTCTCGGCGCCGCTCTCGCTGAGCGCCGCGAAGATCAGCGCTGCGCGGCCGAAGGCTAAAGACGCCGCCTTCCACTGCCGCTGTTCGTACGCCGAACGGCCGCTTGCAAGCGCTTGGCGAGCTTCTGCGCGCGGCAGGGAATCGGTCGGCGCGGACGCGCAGCCGGCGCCAAGCCATAGGCCCGCGCAGACGAAGGCACGCCGCGCAGCCGCGCGTCCGACGACGGAGCCCCTCATGGATCGTCGCGGTCGGGCGGTCCCACCAGGGGCGCGAACTTGAGCTGCTCTTCTCCCGGGACGGGCTGGGGGAACGCGCTGCGCAGGAGCCAGTGCCGCTTCAGACCCTGCACCAGATCATCCGTGTCGCGCAGGAGCCCCGAGACCTCACCAAGAATGTTCTGGTTCGCATCGAGCTTCGTCCGGAGGTTGCCCGTGATCTCGTCGACATTGTGCAGCGTGCCGCGCAGCGCGTTCAAGTTGCCGTCAATCTTTTCGAGCGTACCGTTCAGCTTTGCCTGGAGCTCCGGCGTCAGCATCCATTCGCCGAGTGAGCCGCGCGGATTGCGCAGGTGCGTGGTGATCGCGTCAAGATTTGCCACGACCGGCCGCGTCCTTCCGACCACGTCGTCGATGCTTGCGCTGACCCGCTCGGCGTTGGCAAGCACGGCGTCTAGCTTCTCGGTGATGGGAGGCAACTTCTCTTCGAGCTGCGCCACGAGTTGGTCCGCCCGTTCGGCCAGACCCGGCGACTCCTCCGTCGCGAGAGGCACTCCGAGAAAGTCCCTTTCGAGAGGCACCCTGCGGTCGCCCACCACCACCTCCGGGCCTTGACCGGGCTCCTCGTAGATGGTGGGTGCGCCGATGCGACCCTTTGTGACTTCGAGCTGTCGGCCGCCGAGAAAGCTGCCTCCCGCAATCTTCACCTTCGAGTCGCTCCAGATGTAGCCGTAGTAGGGCTTCTTCACCTCGAAACGGACGAAGACGTTGTTGTCCGAGTCCGGTGGCTCGGCGTCGATCACCGTGATCTCGCCCACCGCAAATCCCATCAGCAGAACGGGATCGCCGAGGTGCAGACCATCGGCGCTCTGCACGAACACGTAATAGGGGCATTTCGGAGTGAACCATCCCTTACGTTCCGCGGTGTGGTAGAGATAGTAGGTGAAGCCCGCCAGCATCAGCCCCACAGCCACAGCCACGAAGAGCCCAACCACTTTTTCCATTCGCCGCAGGCGGGTCCGAAGCTGCGGCGTAAGGTCGTGGAGCGGCATCTACAACCCGTCCGCCGTCCCTGCCGGAGGGGAGGCATCCTCTCGATAGCCGGTCACCTCGTCGGGTTCCTCGAGCACTCGGAAGCGGACCTTCTCAAGGACTGCGAAGCGCGAAGCGTCATCACGGAAGGCGTGGAAGTCATACGCACTCGTGATGAGCGACAACGACTCGCCGTTCGCAGCCCGGCGAGCGCGCAGCTCGCGCAGAAAGCCGAGCCACCAGCGGATGTCACTCGGAGCGAGGCCGCGGAGCGGGCTGTCGAGAAAAAGTATCCGCACCGGCTCCGCGATCGAGCGCAGAAGCGCAACGCGCTGCCGGAGCGCCAGCGTGAGTCGGCTCGGCAGAAGGTCCGCGAGCCTCTCGAGACCCGCCAGCCGAAGCAGCGCCTCCACCCGCGCGCGCACGTCCCCGGGGTCCAGATTGCTGTGGTAGCGAAGCGGAAGGGCGACGTTCTCCGCCACGCTGAGGCTTCCGAGCAAGCCTCCTCCGTTCTCGAATACGAACCCGATCTCCCGCCGCCCGACGGTCTGCTCCGACTCGCTCGCCCCGGCGAGATCGCGGCCGAAGAGCCGCACCACACCCCGCGCGGGTGGGTTGAGCCCTGCAGCCACAGAGAGGAGTGCTGTCTTACCACTCGCCGGACCGCCGCCGATGGCCCACCACTCGCCCGCGTCGATGCTCCACGTGACGTCACGCACCAGCAGTCGATCCGGATCGTCCTCGCTGGCCACGTCGACACCAACGAGCTCAACCTGCGCCGCCTCGCTCATACGAACACGTATCCGACGAGGAACAGGGCGTCGAGCAGCACGCAGCCGATCACACCCTCCACCACCGCCCGCTCCGTCACAGCGGAGATCTCCTCGAAGCGCAGCGGACGCGCCAGCCCGTGATAGCAGCTCACGACCGCAATCACGACACCGAAAAGCATCGTCTTGAGCCCGAACAGCGCGAAGTCCTGCCAGCGGAGCGCGTCCCCGAGACGGCCGAAATAGGCCGCGGGCCGAAGCGGGACGTCCTGCAAAAAGGCGAATACCCAGCCGCTCAGGATGGCCACGAGCACAAAGTAGGTCGCAAGACAAAGCACAGAAACCGCGAGTCCCAACATGCGCGGCATCACGAGGTAATGGATCGGATCGATGCCAAGCGACTCGAGCGCACTCACCTCGCCCATCGCGCGCATGGTCCCGAGCTCGACGACGTTGCTGGTACCTGCGCGGGCCAGCACCACAATCGCCGTCAGCAGCGGCCCGAGCTCTCGCATCACCACGGTCACCATGACAGTGCCGATCAGCTCCCCCGCACCCACGCGGCTTAGCAACGCCACCGTCTGTCCGATGATGACGAGCCCGAAGGTGACACCCAGGAAGATCATCATCGGAAGCAGCCGTAGCCCTGACTGCCGGATCTGCGCGAAGATCAGCGGGTGGACGACCTTTCGGGAGACGCCAAGCTTGGTCAGCATGACGCCAAGTGTGATCAGAGCGAAGGCCACCATGTCGCGGAAGAGCAGCGCGATCTGAACCGCGCCGTAGCCCACCAGATCCAGGTACCGCTCCGAGGAGTCAGTCGTCCCCGTCATGATGTGTGGAGCGTACCGAACGATGACGTCGCATGCCTTGCGAACGTGCGGACAGGGGAGCACCACTCCCGAAACTCGCACCCCACGCGAGATTCGCCGGTCGATTCCCGAGCCGCGGCTCCCGCAGAGCTCGCGCCAGGACGTCTACTCACCGTCATGTAGATTGCAGAGGGCGGGTCCGCGGAGCGGCATGAGAATGCAAGAAGCTCTCTTTTTCAACGCGAGGGCCGTCGGACGTCTTCGCGGACGAGCGTCTCTGTCCTCCATCCAGCGTTGGACAGCGACCCTCACAAGACACGAATATTGAACTGCGCGCGAATCTCGCGGAGCGGACGATCGAGGTGCTTCTCATAGTTCCGCCAGTGCCATTTCTCTGTGAACCGAGCGCAGCGCCGGATAATGCGCACCACATTGGGAAGGGAGTAGAGCAATTCTAAGGCGAGCCGAACGGAGCCTGCTTGCAAGAGCACGAGGCTCACCTGGGGAAGCTTCAGGTAGTCGAAGTATCCTCTGAGCCCGAGCGTCGATCCGAAAAGCGCCCAGGTATCAATCAGAATCTCTCCGCGGATCGTAGTGCGGCAGGCGAAGAGCACGTGCGCTGCGTCATGTTGGCGGAAGAGTTCCGCCTCGTCCGCAGGCATTTGATCCGGTAAGAAGAGCTCCGGGTGAGCAGCGTAGTACTCGGCCAATCCGTCGCGCAGGGTCTGCAAAGACTCCTGCCCCAGGTAGTTCGAACCCGGAACCGTCTTGGCACCTGGTTCTGGGCAGGGGAGATCGCGAGGCGCACGTCCCTGGAGCGCGTGGGGCGCCTGCGTCCAGGCTTGGCCCAAGCGCGACGGCCGAGCGAAAGGCGCGGGGACCAAGCGACCACACCGAATCGCTGCGCCCGCCCGACCCAGCGGCCTACGATCTTCGCTCATCCGCCTGTCCTCCCCATGGTTCCGCAACGAAAGGGCTACGTGGTGCCCGGAGGATAGTGAATCTTCTTCGCGCTACGGTGTGGATCCGCAGCCGGCTGGGCCTTGCGCCGCGCTTGTGCGTCACTCGAGGGGGAGCCGTGGCAGACGTCCCGCTGATCGCCGTGTTCGTCGACTTTGAAAACCTTGCGATCGGTGTGCGGGATATGAAGAAGGGCGAGTTCAAGGTCGATCTTGTCTTGAAGCGCCTGCTCGAGAAGGGACGCATCGTCTTCAAGCGCGCGTACTGCGACTGGGGCAAGTACCGCAACGCCGTGCGCGAGTTCCACGCGCATGGCATCGAGATGGTGGACATCCCGCAGTCGCGAATGAGCGGAAAGAACAGCGCGGATATCCACATGGTGGTGGACGCTCTCGACTTGTGTTACGCGAAAGAGCACATCGACATCTTTGCTCTCTTATCCGGCGATAGCGACTTCTCTCCGCTGGTCTCGAAGCTCAAGGAAAATAACAAGCGGGTGGTGGGTTGCGGGGTCAAGAGCTCCACCTCGGACCTGCTCATCGGAAGCTGCGACGAGTTCATCTACTACGATGACCTCGTGCGCGTGGCGGAGAAGCCGAAGCGTGCCAAACCCGCGGGCGCTCTGAAAAGCACCGAGAAGAAGACCGACGCCATCGAGAAGCTCGTCGAAATCGTGGCCTCCCTCGAGCGCGACTATGACGTGGTTTGGGGTTCGATGGTGAAGCAGACCATCCGCCGCGTGCATCCCGGGTTCAACGAGGAGTACTACGGATACGCCTCGTTCCCGGCGCTGTTAGAGGACGCGCGCGACCAAGGAGTGATCGACCTCGAGTATGACGAGTCGCGTGGCAACTATATTGTCCGATCGAAGCCCGACTAGAGCGATCGCGCGCTTGGCCTAGCTGTGGGGCTCCCGGCGCGACAGGCAAAACTCGGGCGCGTGAAGCCAGCACTTGCCGTCCCGTGGATGCGCGAAGCGCACGAGGCTGCGCACCCCTGACGCGCCGCCCGCTCGGAAGCTTTCGACGAGCAGCCGTTCATGGATCAGGTCGCGCGCGCCGTGACAGAACGAGATCCCCATCCCGATCAAGAAACGCGCAGCGAAGCGATCTCCCCGCCGGTGGACGAGCAGCGCTCGGCCCGCGAGGTTGCGCCCGAAGCGCGCAGCCGGCGGTGGCGGGCGAAAGCCCGTGAGGGGAATGAGCAGCCTCCCGCCGGGCAGAAGCCCATCGAGCCAGAACGGCTTTGGATGGGTACAGCCCGCGGACACCAAGATCGCGTCGGCGGAGTCTGCGGCCTGCCGGGTGCCATCCCCCGCGACGAGCGTCACCTGGGGCCAAGGGGCGAGGTTCCGGCGCGCTCGTGCCGCGAAGCCGCGGTCGAGTTCGACAGCGGTCACGCGTCCCGAAGGGCCGACCATCGCGCCGAGAATCGCGCTGTAGTAGCCGGTGCCCGCACCGATGTGCACGACGTGTTGGCCCTCCTCGATCTCGAGCGCGTCGACGAGCGCTGCCACCAGGCTCGGAGCACCGTTGTTCAGCAGCTGGCCTGGATCGAGCGCGATGGGAATATCCGCGTACAAGCGGGCCGGATCAGCGTCCGGCGTTGATACGTAACCTTCGGGCGCCCGCAGCGTGAGCCACGGCCCAGGGCCGACGAAATCCTCGCGGGCCACCGTGGCGAGGGCCTCGACGAGCCGCTTGCTCCGCAGCGCGAGCCTCCCGGCCAGCTCCTCTGCGTAGCGTCTGCGAGTTGCGTCGAGCTCGCTCAAATTATCCCCCCCGCGTCTAGCGCTGCACTCCCCAGGTGTTCCAGTGGGTCCGCTTCGCAGCCGGGATGCGCTCGGCGCGCCGAAAGTCCTGGCCTGTGAAGTAGGCCACAGGAAAAAGCGCAACCTGCGTGTAAGCGTCGGGAATGCCGAGGAGCTTTGCCACCTCCGCCTCGTGCACGAGATGCAGCGTCGTCCACGCGGTACCGAGGCCACGCGCGCGGAGCGCGAGCATGAAGGACCACGCGGCAGGGAGGATCGACCCGTAGACCGAGGCTTGCTCCACCACGCGCGCCTTCTCGACGCGACCCTGGATACAAGGGATCACGAAGACAGGCACTTCGTGTAGGTGGTGGGCGAGGTAGCGCGCTGAGTCGATGACGCGCGGCATCTGCGGGCCTCTTGGATCGTCGCTCGCGTAGCGCGGCCACTCAGCGCGGCTTTCGTACGCGTCGAAGGCCTGCTTGTACCGCTGTGCAATCTCCGCCCGCTTCTCGGGGTCGGTGACAACTACGAAATGCCAGCCCTGGGCGTTCGATCCGCTCGGTGCCTGGAGCGCGATCTCGATGCACTGCTCGATCAGGTGCGGCGGGACCGGCCGGTTCAAATCGAGGCGCTTGCGGACGGAACGCGTCGTGGTGAGAAAGTGGTCCAGGGCGGCGACGTCCATGGGGGCCCTCAATCTGGCGAGGTTTGGCTTTCGCGATTGCAGCACAGATCTGCCGCGCTGCCAGCGGGACGGCACGCGGAGTACAATCGGTCTCCCGACGGGGTGGCAAAGCGCGCGCGGGGAGCTCGCCGGCGCCCCGGGTCAGCGAACACTTGAGGAGGGAGCTAGCTGTGCCCACCCGAAGCCGCAAGCTGCAAGAGACGCTCGAAGGGCTGCGCGCCGAGCTCGGCGCTGAGACCTCACTCGACCCTCAGTTGCGGGCAAGGCTCGAGCACACCATCCGGCAGATTCAGGACGCGATCGATCAGGCAGTTCCCGGCAGCAAAATCGCGCCCGACGGCGGCTCGCTCGCGGATCGCCTCTCGGAATCCGCGCGACACTTCGAGGCGACGCATCCCGACATCGCTGCGGCGCTTGGCCGGGTGATTGACGCGCTGGCCTCTCTTGGGATTTGACCCCGCAGGGCCCGGCTATCCCCTCACCACCTCCGTTTCGAGATGCTTCTTCGCGATGAGGGAGTTCGAGACGAGACAGCCCTTCTCTGCCTTCTCGAGCAGGCGTCGTGCGCGACCCTCGTCCGCTCCCTCCTGCACCACGAGCCGGGCGCGAATGTGCAGGTCGCTGAAGCGGAGCGCGCCCTCCACCCGGTCGAGTACCCCTTCGGCGCTGCAGTTGAGGTCGCGCCATGCAAAGCCCGAGGCTCGGGCGATGGCCCGAAACGAGAGAACGAAACAGTCCGCGACGGCTGCAACCAGGAGCGTCTCGGGGGACCAGCGGTCGCCGGGGCCCCCGAACTCGGCCGGCGGCGCGGTGTGGAGCTCTCCAAGGCCGCGCGCGGAAACGACAACTTCGCCTTCGGCCGCCGCGTGGGCGGTCACCGCATAGCGATGGGGCAGGTCTTGCACAGCGAGAAGCTAACACCCCCGATGGCGGCAGGCCTCGCATCCTGGCGAGGCACCCCCCGTGTGCTATGACACCCCGTCGAGAGGCGTCCTGCCTGCCGGGTTGATGTCACCGTTGATAGCCCCACCGGAAACGTGATCCTGCTCATGAATGCCCCTCCCGCACGCGTCCCGCCGATCCTCCGGGCTCGAGGTGCGCGTCGGTTTTCTTCGGTGTCGCCGTGAATCGGATGTGCCGGGCCGGTGGCGACCGAGCGAATGCCCGCGCCTTGTGCGCGGGCGCGGAGTGAACGGGGTTGGCGAAGAAACTCTACGTTGGAAATCTGCCCTTCAGCGCGACCGAGGATGATGTCCGTCAGCTCTTTGAGCGCCACGGCACAGTGTCTTCGGTGTCCTTGATCAACGACCGCGAGACTGGTCGACCGCGTGGCTTCGGGTTTGTGGAGATGGACGACGCGGGCGCCACCGCAGCCATCGCGGCACTCGACGGAAAGGACTTCGGCGGCCGTGGCTTGCGCGTGAACGAAGCTCACGACAAGCGCGGAGGCGGAGGCGGAGGAGGCGGTGGCGGCGGTGGTGGTGGTGGTGGTGGCCGTCGCTTCGGCGGTGGCGGTGGGGGCGGCGGGGGGCGTCGCGACTGGTAGCGGCGTGCCGCGCGGCGGTCTCCCGACACGTCGGGGATGGCCGGGCGGGTCATGGTCCGAGGACGAGGCGCCTAAGCGCCGGCCACGGATTTGCACCCAGGACGCTGGAAAGCCCGCGTCGCCAATGCGCTTGGTGGTGGGAACGCAGTAAGTCGCGCCAGAAGGCGGCGCGCGGCGGTGGCGCAGCTTTTGCCTTCGTGATCGCCGACGGGGTTTGCCCTTCGTGCGGTCGTGCTTCTGTTCGCCTCCCTCGACGAAAAGCGACTTCCCTATTGACGAGGAGGCTCAACGCACGCTGGCGTAGAGCGCGAGCGCTTCGGGAATCGTCGACTCCTCGACGCCCGGCTCCTCCGCCACAGCGCGCAGCCACGCGGCTCGCTCGAGCGCGCAGATCGTGATGGGACGCGGGAGCCCGGAAAGGACCGCCGCCTGCCGAGCGAAGGCAGTTGCGTATTCAGGGGGCCGCACATCTCGTGCGAGCTCCGCGAGCGCGAACGGATCGGGAGGCGGTACCGCGGCGCGATCGGGGGCGACGATCTGCGGGCTGCCGGGTCGTGCACCGCCACCGGCAAGGCCGGGTCCGTCGCAGAGCACGGCACCGCGCACGCCTTCGGGCCGCGCCCCGGCAAGCAGGAGCGCCACGTAGGCGCCGAGCCCGCGGCCCACGAGCGTCGCCTGCCCGAGCCGAGCGAGGGCTGCGTCGGCGTCACCCATCAACACCTCCGCTGTGTAACCACCCCCGGCGGGAATGCTCGATGCCCCATGGCCCGTGAAGTCGAGGCCAGCGATCGGTCCCGGCCACGCGCTTAGCATCTCGGGGGGCTCGGCCGGCGAGCGTTCGCCAAGGCCGTGGAGCAAGAGCAGGGTTCGTCCCGTTCCGCTCCGGAGCTCGTGGAGTGCGAGCCGCACCTTGGCGTGGATCAGCGTCGGCGGCGACATGCGTGCGGAGCGGCCTTAGGCGCCGACGCTCTCGAAGAAGCGCAGAGCGAGGTCCGCCACCTCACGGGGCTTTTCGATGTGAACGAAATGACCGGTATCGGCAAAGGCCTCGACGCGCGCACCAGGGGGGAGATAGGGACGAATCTTGTCGGGATGGGTGCCCCATCCCATCTCTTCCTGCACAAGACCCACGACCCCGACCAGGGGCACCGGAAAGCCGGGCAGGCGCTCGAGAGACCAGTCGGGGCGCCACGGGCCGAAGCCGCCGAAGCGCAGGGAGGGATCAATCTTCCAGCGCCAGCCGTCCGGAGCGCGGCGCGCTCCGATCGGGACCAGGTAGCGCAGCCAAGCAAGAGAAAGGCGCGGGTTCATGCGCCCCCTGCGCCGCGCAAGCTCGTCGATCGTGCCGGGCTTTCGCTCTTTCTCGGCGGATCGCCGGCGGTGGTCCAGCCAGTGGGCGAGCTCGGCCGCAACGAGGCGCGTGCGTTCATGGTCGGCCACATCGGGATGACGGCGCCTCCCCGGCAGGCCATCGATGTTCACAAAGGCAGAAGCCCGGTGTGGGTGTGCTTCAATGAGCTGTGTGAGAAGGGCGCCCCCCTTCGAGTGGCCAATCATCGGCATGGGCTTATGGCTCACGGAGTCGAGTACGGCGCGCGCATCTCGGACATCCGCGTCCCAGCTGTAGAGCGCAGGATGTTCAGAATCACCGTGGCCGCGGTGGTCGAAGGAGACGACCCGCCAGCCCGCCCCCGCCAAGAGCGGGGCGAACACATCGAAGGTACCCGCGAAGTCGAACCCCCCATGCGCCAGAAAGAGCGGCCGCGCGCGCTCATCGCCCCATTCGTAGACCGCGATGTGCACGCCCGACGCATCGACGAATCGCCTGCGATCGGGGCGGCGTGCGCCGGGATAGGAGACGGCCTCTTCGGCAATCACCCAGCGAGGATACGAACTCCTTGGTCGATCGGCACGGTTTCGATCTGTCCGGGCTCGAGGAACCAGAGCTCAAAGCGTGGAGTGCCGGGAAGTGCCAGGGCCTCACGCACGGCGCGCACGTAGACCCGCCCCTGTTCCGCGTACGCCCGGATGCGCGCCTCACGGTCCTCGGGCAGGAGCGCGTGGTCGGTCTTGTAGTCAGCGACCACGAGCTCGTTCGTGTGGGGATCGCGGTACACCAGATCGATGGCGCCGGTTACGAAACCCACAGGCCCCTCCTCGCCCTCGAGGGGTGGCAGGAGGACCGGGAGCTCCCGTGCCACGATCTGACATGCGCAGGCACGCAGCCTTGCGTGGAGCGGGCCGGCGGCAAACCGGCGAAGAAGCTCGCGGGCACGGGCGAGGGTCGGTTCACAAAGTTTCGGCGGGACGACCCCCGTGATCGCGCTGTACATCACCCCTTCGAGCCGTTCGAGCTCCTGCAGGGGCTCGGCATGGAAGTCCATCTGCTCAAGGGCTCGGTGCACCGCCGTACCGACGGCGCGCGGCAGGGGATCGTCGGGACGATGACGCTCCGCGCGCCCGAAGGTATCCGGCTCAGAGCCCTCGCTGGTCTCGAAGAGCTCACGCAGGGCCTCGTGCGCCTGCGCAGATGCGGGCCCCCGGGTCGGACGCATGGCGTAGCGGGTCGCCGCCGCGCGTTTGGTCTCGAGCTCTATCGACTCCGCATGGATGGTGGAGGGATCGAAGGCCGCGCCCAAATCCGGACGCTTCCCCTGCGGAGCCGGACCGCGATCGGCCACGAGTTGCGGGAAGACCCAGCGCGCTCTCGAAACATCGACGAAGCCCGCGCCGCTTGTCGCCGCCTCGCGGGCGAGTGCCAGGAGGTCGACTGGCTCGCCCCCCCGGCCTTCGAGCAGACGGGCGTGGCTTTTTTCGGACGCGGGTATGAAAGGCGACCGCAATCCCGCGAGAACGAGCCTTTCCCGTGCGCGGGTCATCGCAACGTAGAGTGTGCGCACACGCTCCGCCGCCTCGCGGATCTCGCGCTCGGAGCGCACCGCATGGAAGCCGACGCTCGGTGCGCCGAAGAGACCGAGCTCCCAGTGCCCGTCGTGGAAGACCAACTCCGTCTTTTCCTCTTCGCCCCGCGGCGCTCCCTTGTGAAGGTCCATCACGTACACGTGGTCGAAGTCGAGTCCCTTGGCCCGATGGATTGAGAGAATCGACACCGCGTCGAGCGCCGCGTGACTCGATTGCCCGTCGTCGACCTCGCTTGAGGCGGCCAGGTCCCTGCGAAGAGCACGCAGCAAAGCGGCCCGATCCCCCTCCTCGACCAACATCTGCGCGAGCTTGCGAAAGAATCGTTCGAGGTTCGCGACTCGGTAGCGGCCCAGGGTACGAGCGGATTCCGTGGCCTCGAAGAGCGTCATCGTGCGCAAGCGCTGCACGAAGAGATCGACGGGATCGTTTTCGAAGGATGCGCGCAAGGCACCAAGCTCGCTGACCGCCGCCTCAAGGCTCAGCTCCCAGCCCGCGACGCGCTCGATCCCCGGCACATCGTTAGGCAGCGCGGCGGCAGCATCTGCAATGCACCGCGCAAGACCTTCGAGGGCGCCATCGCGGGTGCCGTCGAGCGCGGTCACGAGAGCGGGAAAACCGCGCGTCCAGAGCGGAATCAGCGCGGCGTCGGGCACGCCGACATTGGCGGAGCGCAGGTAACACAGGAGCGCAAGGTGGTCGTTCGGGTCGAGGACACAGCGCACCAGCGCCGCCGCCTCGATGATCTCGCGCCGCTGGTAGTAGCTGCGATCGGCCGCGACGTCGTAGGGTACGCCGGCTGCGCGAAGCGCGTCGAGATAGACGTCGACCTCCACCAAGCTGCGCAGCAGGACCGCAATGCGCGGCCACGCGACGCCGTGCCGCTGATGCAGCGCTACCAAATCCTGCGCGAGCGCGTGGGCTTCGATCTCCCGCGCCTCCCGCGCGGTGGTCTTGCACGGATCCCGGGAGACGGCATCGAAGGCGGTGGGAACCCAATGCTCGACCGCCGCAAAGCGCCCCGATTCGAAGCCCGAGCGGGAAGAGCGTTGCGCGCTGGGGACGAGGCGCTGGAAGCGCGGCTGGACGCCCCGGCATTCCTTCATCAGCGGCTCGATGACGCGGTCGACCTCCTCGAGGATGCGCGGCGTCGAGCGGTAGTTGACGCAAAGCCGGCGCACCGTGCCCCCGCAGGCCATGACTTCACCGACGAAACTGTCGTACGCGGCGAGGTCGGCGCTGCGCCAGCCGAAGATCGATTGTTTCGGATCTCCGACAAGGAAGAGCCCAGGCCGCTCACCGCTTTCACCTCCCAGCGCGATGGCGCGGATCACGTCGCATTGGAGCTGATCGGTGTCCTGAAATTCGTCCACCAAGAGCTGGTCCATCCCGAGACGGACGCTCGCCGCGACCTCGGGCTGCTGTACGAGCAGATCGCGTGCCTCACGCAAGAGGGCGCTATAGGTGACGGCGCCGCGCGCTCGCATCTCCTCATGAGCCCGGAGGAGAAGCGGATGGAGCGCGCGACGCGCAGCGTCGAAGAGTGGAGGATCCAGGGCAATCAGGTGACGGAGCATGGGCAAGAGCCCTTGCGCCGCAGTGCGCACGGCCGCCTGATCCTCACCGAGGGCGGCGCGCTCGCTTTGGTTAAAGCCGCCGTTCGCCTGCGCCCAGCACCCTACACGTCCGATGGCCTCGGGCCAGACCTCGCGGGCCCACCCGGCGAAGCCTACGAGCTCCCTCGATTGGCCGCCCCGCAGCGCGTCCACCCGCTCGAGGGTCTGATCGAGAAGGAGCGCGACCGCCTGGCTCTTCACACCCCGCGCGACTCCAGCAAGGCGCCCGCGGTCCGCTTCACGGAAGCGTTCGATCGCCTTGGCGAGAGCGCTTTGGAGGGCCTGAATCCGCCAGGGAGCAAACGGGTCTTCGCCGAGGACATCGGGAGGGACACCGGCCTCGACGAGCGCCGCGAGGGCCTGCTCCAAGTCCGCGGGTCCCTTGCCGAGGCGCGCCAGCTCCAGGTAGGCAGGGTTGCCAGAGGTCCCGTATCCCTCCCGAAGGGCGACCTCGACGCACTCCCGCACGACCTCATCGCGCGTGCGCAGCTCCGCATCGACCTCGAAGCGTGGATGGACGCCGGCTTCGAGCGGGTGTGCCACAAGAAGACGGCGGCAGAAGGCATGGATGGTACGGACCACCAGCTGGTCGAGGACCTCATCCAGCGCACCAGCGCGTTTCGCGCGTTCCGCTGTCGGCGGGAGGAGCGAGGCCTCGACGCCTGCAGGAAGGGCTTCCCCGAGCGCGATGCGGTGGAGAGCCTCCCCCACCCGCGTCGCCATCTCGGCTGCGGCCGCCTCGGTGAACGTAATCGCGACGACTCGAGAGACCGTGCGAGCCGCGATGCGCTCGTTGTGGGGGGGTTCGGCTCCTGTCGTGGTTCGCGCAAGCTGGGAAGCCGCGCGCACCCATCCTTCGCCGAGCAGCCAGACGACGATCCGTGCCACGAGGGCAGTCGTCTTGCCCGTGCCCGCGCCCGCCTCGAGCGCAAGGGGCGCGCGAAATTCGGTCTGTGCAAGAAGGCGCGCCTGCTCGTCGTCGCGCACCGGATCGTCGGGCAGTACAGCGGTCACTCGGCGGTCTCCGCTCTGAGCTGCCACAACGCGAACGCAGCCTGCTCCGCCGGTGACGCCGACGCCGTGGCACCGTCGCTCCGGGCTCTCACCCAGCGTTCCAGACGAAGGCGCGACCCGGAGTCCCCCCGCAGGCAGACCTCGTGCACGTCACACCGCTCACAGCGTTTGGCCGCCGTGCCATCTGGTTCGAGCAGACGAGGGAAGAAACTTCCCGCGTCGAGCGCGGCGAAGGTGGCGGCCAAGGCGTTGTGGAAGGCATTGGAGAGCGCGGTGTCGTCCGCGCTCGCCTCGAACTCCCGGATCTCGAGACCCTCCGTGAGAAAGAGGTATCTGCCGAGGGCTTCTGCCGCAGGCTTGCCGAGCTGCGCGGTCGCAAGCGCATAGGCCATGGCCTGGAGCCGATCCCCACTGCGTACCGCCCGCAGAAAATCCCGGGCTCGCTTGTCTGCGGTCTTCAACTGTGAGATGGGGCGACCGACCTTGTAGTCCGTGAGTCGCAGCGCACCCTGCACGTCATCGACGCGGTCCGCCCGGAAGCGGACGGTGCGGGATCGACCCGCCGCGTCGAGGACGGTGCACGCCCCGTCGACCTCGACTCCAAGGACAGCCACCCTGCGACCGCCTTCGGCCAGCCGTGCAGCCCGCACGCCGGCCTGGGCCAAGGCGGCCAGGGCCTGCGGGTATCCAGGCAAGGCAATGCCCTCGTCCCTGCACACCTCTCCGGCTGCCTCCTGCAGAATGCCCTCGAGCACATCCTCCGCCGGCCACGAGAGCTCAGCGCTTCCCGCCGCGAGCGCGTCTTCGAGAGACAGGCGTGCGGGGACCTTTTGCAAGACCGCGAGCTGCTCGAGCGCGGCGTGCACCGTCGCGCCCACAAGACGCGCGTCGATGCCAGGGAGCGCGCCCAAGGCATCCGGCGCTGCTTGAAGGCGCAAGAACTTTCGGACGAAGACCTGCCACGGACAGGCGGCGAGCTGCTCGGCAACCGTCACGTAGAGGGGGCGCCGCCGCGGGTCGGCCGCCTCACGCACAGCGCCCACAAATCCGAAGTACGGACCGAGAAGCGAGGAGCCTTCGCTTCGTGCCCTGGCGTGGAACCGCGGATCGAGCTCTCGCAGAATCGCAAGCCTCGCAGCGGCGAGGCGGGTCGCGTCAATTTTCGAGCCTGCGCCATGGGTCTCGCGGATCGCGATGGGGAGCACCCCGGCAAAGCTGGCGAGGCTCCCGTAAAGCCCTGCCAGGATTGCATGCTCGTGGGCAGGGCGCGGTAGAGCGTCCACTCTCTCCGGTAGCGAATAGATTGGGGGCACCATCTCCAGTGCCTCGCTGCCGAGCGTCGAGCGCATGCGCTGAACGAGGGGCGAAGGTGACCTCGGCTTGCCGTCGTCGTCCGCCGTCTGCCAGGAGAGGGTGACGCGCGGGCTCGCCGAGAGGAGCTGCGCGAACAGGTACCGCTCCTCCGCGAAGCCCGTCTCCTTGAGCGCCAAGTCGGGTAAGACCGGAAGAAGTGCCCGTCGGACCACGTCGGGCAGGAAGGGATCTTCCAGCACGACCCGCGGGAAGACGTCACGATTCATCCCTAAGACGAAGAGATGAGAGAAGGTACGTCCCCGCGCCGCAATCGCGTCCAGCACCTGAACGCCTGCCCCTGCGCCGCCAAACGCCTCGGGCAGCTCGGTTGCGAGAGCGCCCTCCCACAATGAAAGGAACTCGTCCGCCGTGAGCGGGAGCTCGGGGGGGAGAGCCTGTTCGAGCTTGCGAATAGCCCCCTCGAGAGGGGTGAGGGGCAACGCGAGATCTTCGCGCACGAGCTCGCAGACGCCCGTGAGATGCTGAGCCATGGGCGCGCTCGAGGGCCAGGCCACGAAACGCTGGCAAAGACGCCCGGCGGCCCGGATCGCGGCGTCGAGGGCATGGAAGGACAGCATGCGCGGCGTCACAGAAACTTGCCGTTCATCGTCCACAGATGGACTCGAAACCGAGCCGCGGAGTCCAAGGCCGCGATACACAGGCAGAGCATGGTCCTTGTGCGGAGCGAGATCACGCCCGGGGACAAGCTGAGCCACTTCGGAAAGGCGCGCCGCGCCCAGGGCATGGAATGCCACGCGCAGATCGCATCGGCGCTCGGAGGTGAGGTCTGCGCGTATCTCGAGCCATCGATCCGCGGGCGTGGCTTCGCGCCGTCGCAAGAGATCGAGGAGCGCTTCGACCCGGCGGCCCAAAGAGCCCCGAGGCCCCTGTGCCGTGGGGGAGGAAAACGGGATCGCGAGACGCTCGAGGTGGAGCCGGAGCGCCAGCGCGTACGGCCCGACTGTTCGCGCCACGATTCCAATCTCCTCGGGGCGGGGTGGCTCGGGACCATCGAGCAGGCGGCGTACGCGATCCGCCACCGCGCGAACCTCCGATTGCCCCTCGCCTGCGCAAAGGGTCTCGACCTTCGGTCGAGCCGGCTCCGGATGCGCGTCCTCTCCGAGCTTCGCGCTGCCAAGCAGACGCTCGCGCAGGCGCTGCGTGAAGCGAACCCCGAAGTCCGTCTGCAACGGATTCGCGGGATCCGGTGGATGATCGATGTACACCGTTGCATCGCGATGGCGGCACAATGCCTCGATCAGCGCGGAGGCTTCGCCCGTAGCCTCGGCGAAGCCGTGCACAAGCACGGCTCGCGCGGGCAAGGCCCGCTCGGCATCACGCTCAATGGCCTCGCGGGCGAGCTCAAGACGCGTGGAAGCTCGACCTAGGCCAAGACGCGCAAACTCTCGTGCCGTGTGCGCCGCCACTCGGACCAAGGCCCGCATGCGCGCGATCGACCGCCCGCCGCGCCCTCCGCTGCGCGAGTCGAAGTCGCACAGCGCGTCGTCCAACGCGGCTGCGTGGGCGGCATGAAAGCCTGCATCGAGAAGATCGGTGATCGTTCCGGTGAGTGCGGCGTAGCCCTCACGCAGGGGCTCGAGGCCCTCGCGCAATTCCGTCTCGAGGCGCGCACTGCGGCTCACCAGGATCGGCAGCAGTTCTTCGCCGACCGGCGCTCGCAGGCCGGTGCGCTCGAGTACGTCGCGCGCAAGTCCGTGAAGCGTATGGATCTCGATCCCGGCCACGGCGCGATCCAGGTGTCGGACGATCGCGCCACCCAGGTGATCGCGCAGGCTGCGCGAGGGGACGATGATCCTCACCGGCCGTTCGAGCCCACGGGAAGCTGCCTCGCCCGCGGGCAGAAGCAGCGCGACGTCGCGCAGAAGGCGATTCTCAATCGCCCGCGCGCCCCGGGCCACGACCATTTCCGGCATGGCGGCATGCTACCAGCCTGGCGTGTCAGGGCCGGTCATTCGCGAGCTAGATTTCCGAGGCAGGAGGAGCCACGGACATGGCCAAGGCCGTCTGGAAGGGCGTCGTCATCGCCGAAAGCGACCGCTGCATCGAGGTCGAGGGCAACCAGTACTTCCCTCCCGAGAGTGTGCGTCGCGAGCACCTGCGCGAGAGTGCAACCCACACGACCTGTTCCTGGAAGGGAGTCGCGAGCTACTACGACATCCTCGTGGGAGAGGAGGCGAACCGGGATGCCGCATGGTACTACCCCGCGCCTATGGACGCGGCCAAACAAATCGCGGGCTACGTGGCTTTCTGGCGCGGGGTTCGAGTCGAGTCCTAGGTCCCCCTCCCCTCGATCCGGCTACTCCGCGGTCAGGTATTGGACGCTGAACTTTCGCTGCGGGTCCGTCCAGACGCGGGTCACCCGCCAACCCGCACCCCGCGCAAGCTCTTCGAACTCCGCCAGGCCCCACTTGTACGAACACTCCGTCAGGATCGCCTCCCCGGCCTCGAAGGCAAAGCGCGATCCAGCGACCCAAACCTCCTGAGCGCACTTGCTCACGAGGTGCATCTCCACTCGGCCGAGGGAGCGCGCATACACCGCACGATGACGGAATGCCTCGAGATCGAAGTCGGCTCCGAGCTCACGGTTGATGCGGGCGAGGAGGTTTAGGTTGAAGCGCCCAGTGACCCCCTGGGAGTCATCGTAGGCGCGTTCCAGGGTCTTCGAGCCCTTCGCGAGGTCCACGCCCACAAGGAGCGCGCCGCCACGCCCGCACACCTGGGCTACGTGCTTGAGAAAGCTCTCGGCCTCGCCCGGGGTGAAGTTTCCGATCGTCGATCCTGGGAAGAACACGGCGCGGCGTGCCGGCTTCACGCGGGGATGAGGGAGCGGATATTCAGCAGTGTAGTCCGCACACACGGGCAGGACCTCGAGCCTGGGATACGCCACCACGAGAGCCTGCGCGGCGGCAAGCAGCGGACCGGGTGAGATATCGATCGGGAGATACGCGACCGCATCGAGCAGCTGGTCGAGAAGCAGTCGCGTCTTCACTCCGCTTCCGCTGCCATACTCGATGACGAGGCAGCGCGGTCCGAGGAGCGCGGCCATCTCCGCTGCGTGTGCGCGAAGGATCGCGAGCTCTGCGCGTGTCAAGTAGTACTCCGGCAGATCACAGATCTCGTCAAACAGCGCCGAGCCTCTAGCGTCGTAGAAGTATTTGCACGGGAGTTCCTTGCGGGGGTACGCGAGGCCGCGCAGCACCTCGTCGCGGAAGTTCTCGAGCGGCGGTACCGCTTCTCGCAGCTTGAAGCTCATCGCAGGTCTCGCGCAACGCGCACGCCGCTAAACTGCCAGCGGGCCGAAGGGGGGAAGAAGTTGCGATAGCTTGCGCGCACGTGGGCCTGCGGTGTGGCGCAGGAGCCACCGCGCAAGACCCATTGGTTGGCCATGAACTTGCCGTTGTACTCGCCGAGCGCACCCGCAGGGGGCCGATAGCCGGGATACGGTACGTAGGGGCTGCGCGTCCATTCCCAGACATCCCCGAAAAGCTGACGCGGGGCAGCGCTTTCGCCGCAGAAAGAGGCCGGGCGGAGCAAACCGCTCTCCACAAAGTTCCCTTCCACGGGTAGGCCGGTGGCCAGAATCTCCCATTCGTCTTCACCGGGCAGTCTCGCGCGCGCCCAGCGCGCGAATGCGTCGGCTTCGTACGCACTCACGTGACATACGGGATCGTGAGGAGAGACGGACTGCGTCCCCGACAATGTGAAAAGCTGCCAGCCGCATTCGTCGCGTTCCCAGTAGAGCGGGGCACGCCAGTCTCCGGCGCGCACGGCGTCGAAACCGTCTGACAGCCAGAGCTCAGGACGCTCGTAGCCGCCATCGGCCATGAACGCCATCCACTCCCCGTTCGTGACCAGGCGCGAGGCCAAGGTGAAGGGTTCGAGGAGCCGGCGATGACGAGGCCGCTCGTTATCGAAGGAGAAGCCCTGCCCAGTGTGGCCGATTCGAGCAATTCCACCGGGGTGTTCGCACCAGGACCGGCCGGGTGCTGGCGCTTCCGTCTTTCCTTCCGCCCCGGCCCGATAGCTCGGGCGCAGGGGATTTTGAAAGAAGAGATGCTTCAAATCGGTGAGCAGGAGCTCTTGGTGCTGCTGCTCATGCTGCAGGCCGAGTTCGATCACAGCGAGCAGTTCGCCGCGCTCGGCGATGCGCGGGGTCGCCAGCAGGTCCGTCATGCGGTGATCGACATGCCGGCGGTACGCCACGACCTCGTCGAGGGAGGGTCTCGACAAGAGGCCTCGTTTTGGCCTCGGGTAGGGCTTCCCCACCGACTGGTAGTAGGAGTTGAAGAGAGCATGGTACGCGGCAGAGAACACGCGGTAGCCGGGGACGGTGGGACAGAGCACGAAGGTTTCGAAGAACCAGGAGCTGTGCGCCAGATGCCATTTCGCCGGGCTTGCATCGGGCATCGATTGGAGTGCAGCGTCTTCGGCGCTAAGCGGTGCGCATAGCGCCTCGGTTGCCGAACGGATCGTCATGTAGCAGTTAGGAGTGGCGGCCGGGCAGCCCAGCTGCGCGCGGCGCTCGAACTCCTCCCCATACGAGAGGTCCATGGTGGCGGCCTCCTGCCCCCCCCACGGGCCCACCTGCATTGTATGTCGCGCGCGCGAGAACGCGAACACTAATCCTTGCGCGCGAGGCGAAGGCCCATCGGGACCACCCAGCGCTCGGCTCCGGCAAAAAGGGCCTGAACAGCCACCGCGAGAAGCGCAGCCGGCACGGCACCTTCCAGGATGAGCCCTACGTTGTCGAGGCGGATCCCCGTCAGGATGGGCTGCCCGTATCCGCCGGCGCCGATCACTGCGCCGAGGGTCGCCGTCCCCACGTTGATGACCGCCGAGGTCTTCACCCCGGCAAGAATCGATGGGGAGGCGAGGGGGAGTTCGACGTGCCAGAGGCGTGCCCGCGGCGAGAGGCCGAGCGCCTCAGCGGACTCGCGCAAAGGCGCCGGGATTCCGCTCAAACCAGCGTGGGTATTTCGCACGATGGGCAAGAGGCTGTAGAGGAAGAGCGCCGCCACCGCAGGAGGGGCGCCAATCCCGAGGATAGGAATCATAAAAACCAGGAGCGCGAGTGAGGGAATCGTTTGCAGCACGCCTGTCGCAGCAAGCAAAAGGGCGCCAAGCCGGGGCCTTCGCGCGGCCAAGATGCCCAGGGGAAGGGCCACGCACAGCGCTGCGCTGAGCGACACCGTAACGAGGGCGAGGTGTTCCTCCGTGCGGCGCAGAATCCGCGCTAGCGGTCCCTGCTCTTCCGATACCACCGTGAGGCCAAGCGTC
The DNA here is from genome assembly GCA_036758525.1 of Myxococcota bacterium. Taxonomy (GTDB): domain Bacteria; phylum Myxococcota_A; class UBA9160; order UBA9160; family UBA9160; genus UBA9160. Next base: position 11,857 of record DAIOWK010000005.1, on the reverse strand, counting down.
GCGAAGAGGAAGTCGGCTGCGACGCGTGTTTCGGGCACCTGATCGATCTTGGCGCGCGCGTTCATCGCCGCCATGGCACTCGCATCGATCTTCCCCTCGAGGCGAGCGAGCGCGGCCACCGCGGCCGGCGCACGCCCTTTCAGGTCGGCCCGGACCAGCCAGACCGCGTCGTACACGGGAAAGTAGTGCTGATCATCCTGAAGAATCTGGATGTCGTAGTACGCGATGTCCGCATCGGTGGAGTAGAGGTCAGTCACGTCGATCGTGTCCGCGTCGAGACCGCGGTAGGCGAGATCGTGATCGAGACCACGCACATCCTCTTGCGGAAGTGCGTAGCGCGCCCGCAGCCCCGGCCAGCCGTCGGCTCGGTCCATGAACTCGTTCGTGAATCCGAAGCGGAGTTCGGGGTGGCGGCGCAGATCGGAGATCGAGCGGATGCCAAGAGCCTCGGCTCGGGCGGCCTTCATGCCGAGCGCGTAGGTGTCGTTGAAACCCAACGGGCGCGACATCACGACGCCATACGACGTGAGCGTGCTACGCAGCTTTTCCTCTCCCCTCACTCCCTCGTTCTTCAGGATCTCCTGTTCGAGGGTTCCCGTGTATTCCGGGTAGAGGTCGATTTCGCCTTGCACGAGGGCGTTCCAGAGCACCTGCGTCCCACCCAGCTGGCTGCGATGCTGGGCGCTGCTGCCGCTCGCGCGCACGAGGGCCGTCGCGAGTTCACCCAACACCACGGATTCGGTGAACTGCTTCGAGCCAATCCTGACGGGGGTCGCCGCGCGCGCTACGTCTCCCGAGCACGAAAGAACGCACTCCGATTGGACGAAGGTTGCGGCCAGAAGCCAGCGCCGGGCGCTGCGCCCCAGAAGCTTCACCGCGCGGCCTCTGCTCCAACGATGTGGAGGGTGCGCTGCGCGCGCACGAAGCGGCTTACGTACTCGTCCGCCGGAGCCTCCACCAGATCCCGCAGCGTGCCGGACTGTTCCACGCTTCCGTCCCGCAAGAGGACGATGCGATCGCCAAAAAAAGCAGCCTCGGCGAGGTCGTGGGTGACGAGTACGACGGTTTTGCCCAGGTCTCGAAAAATCTCGCGCAACGCGTCCTGGAGCTCCGCGCGAACCAACGGGTCGAGGGCTGCGAGGGGTTCGTCGAGCAGCAGCACCTCCGGATCGAGCAGAAGAGCCCGCATGAGTCCTACCCGCTGGCGCTGTCCTCCAGAGAGTTGCACGGGAAACCGGTCGAGCGCGCTTTCGGGAAAGCGCGCGAGCCGCGCAAGGTCCTGCACGCGCTGCCGCGTGCGTTCGCCTTCCCATCCGAGGTAACGCGCCATGAGGCTCACATTGCGGCGTGCGTCGAGGTGAGGAAAGAGGCCCCCGTCTTGGATCACGTAACCCATGCGGCGACGAAGTGCGGGAGCGCTCTCGGCATCGAGACGCTCCCCATCGAGGTGCACGCTGCCTCGGTCCGGCGTCACGAGCCCGAGCGCTAGGCGCAGGAGCGTCGACTTCCCACAGCCACTCGCACCGATCAGTACCGTGGTGGTGTGGGGAGCGAAGTCCAAGTCGACGTCACGCACTGCCGGCGTCTGGCCGAAACTCTTCGAGACACCGCGCAGCGACAGCACGCGTCTAGCTCCCGTCGAGTTCGAGCACCAACGGGGCGGCCAGTGGCGGAACAACCCCATGACGCTCGGCCTGAAACACGGGGGCAAACGCCGCATCAATCGCCTGAAGCAGCGCGGGGACGTCCACCCCCATAAAGCGCTCGCCGCGCGCCAAACGCTCTCGCTGGCAGACCGCGACCAGCTTTCCCCGGGCTTCGCGGGCCAGACTGACCGAGCCAGCAACACTTTGGACGTGGTGCTTGAGGAGCGCGGCCGCGAGCTGGATCAGGCCTTGCAGGAACAGGCGCTGCGTACCTTCCGCCCGGGCCCAAAGACTCTCCCACGCTTCATGCGCTTCCCACCAGAAGGCTTGGTTGAAGAGATCGACCCCGTGGATGTAGCTCCCCTGTTCCCCCCAGCGTTCGCGCGGAAGAAGGGGCTCGCTGGCCTTTGTGCCCGGGCCAGCGGCGTCTGCTCTTTGCCCGGGGTGCGTAGCCCCGCTCCCTGGCACGTAGCGGCTTGCCGGGAGCGGCGTACTGCCGTAGCGAGGAGGATGGGCACGAAACGGGCGGGGCTCCTCTTGCATCGGGGTTAGTTCATCGCGTAGGGCTCAGAGAGCGTGAAGGGCGCGATCGTCGCGTCGAAGCGTTCCCCGCCGCTTGTCACCATCTGATAGCTGCCCTGCATGGCACCAATGGACGTCGTCAGTGGACACGCAGAGGTGTACTCGAAGCTTTCGCCAGGTCGTAGCGTCGGCTGCTCCCCGACCACGCCTGGGCCCTTGACTTCCTGTTGCCGACCCTCGGAATCGGTGATAATCCAGTGGCGTGAGATGAGTTGCACGGGCTCAGAACCCTCGTTCGTGATGCGCACGGTGTACGCGAAGAACCATTCTCCATCCTCGGGGGCGGAGCGTTCCGCCACGTAGCGCGACGTGACCTCGATCCGTACCCCTTTCGTCACCGCCTCGGAGCTCGGCATGGCGCGACGCTAGCCCATCCCGGCGGCCGGGGACCGCCCTTTCGCGGCTGTACGGCGCAGTGCTACACAGGTCGCGTGCGGCGTCGGCTCATGTCCCTTTGCTTCTGGCTCTTCCTGGCTGTGAGCTCGGTCCTGCTGTTTCCGGTCGCCGTGCTGATTTGGGCGGCGACGGCGCCCTTTGACCGCAAGCTGGTGGTGCTCCACCGCTTTACCTGCTTTTGGGCATCTCTTTATACCTGGCTCAACCCCGCCTGGCCCGTGCAGGTGATCGGGCGCGAGAAGATTCGACCCGACGTGGCCTACGTGATGGTCGCGAATCACCAGTCGCTTCTCGATATTCTGGTTCTCTTCCGACTCTTCAGCCACTTCAAGTGGGTTTCAAAAATTGAAAATTTCCGCATTCCCTTCATCGGCTGGAACATGAGCCTGAATCGCTACATCAAGCTGCGTCGTGGCGATCGCGAAAGCGTCGCGAACATGATGCGGGCCTGCGAGCGAGCCCTCGCAGGGGGGAACTCCATCATGATGTTTCCGGAGGGGACGCGCTCGATGGACGGTCGGCTGCGCTCCTTCAAGCCCGGCGCATTCTCCCTCGCGCAACGTATGGGTGCACCGCTGCTCCCGATCGTCCTGGAAGGCACAGGCAACGCGCTGCCCAAGCGTGGCTTCGTGCTTCAGGGTCGCCATGAGATCCGGATCCGCGTGCTCGACGAGATCTCCCACGAGAGCTTCGCCACGGCCGAGCTGGAGACGCTCGTGGAAAGTGTCCGCAACCGTTTCGCGCAGGAGCTCGGAGAAAAATCCCTGCTGCAGGTCAGCTAGGGCTCAGGCGGCCGAAGGAGGCGAGGGGGATCGCCGCGCGAAACCCTGGCCCGCGTGGCGCCGTACGTTCCCCCCGGGCTTGCCACCCCGTTGCCTATTTTTGGAGAGTTTCCTCGAAGGTTCGACAGCTTAGAGCGCCTCTTGCCGTGAGCCGAGTCACAGTGCCTTTCGACCACAGGGGCCGATAGAAGGACATGCGGCCCGACCAGTTCGCTCTACTCCTGATCCTCCTCTCCACTCCCCAGCCTCAAACGAGGCCTGCACTCCTTGGGACGTGGCAGTCGCAAGATCCGGTCGCCACGACGGAAGCCCCCGCGGCTTCCTCCGGTGGGAGTTCTCTCGTCGAAGAGACCGCGGTTGCTCCGGCCCGCGTGAGACTGACCTTCAGTCCGGGCACGTGTCACACGCACCATCCGACGATGGACGCGACGTATCCCTGTTCCATCAAGCCATCGGATCGAAGCTCATTTGTGGTCGAGCACTTCGATCCCGAGCGGCACCGGCGTGTTCGTCGTGTGTTCGTGGTAGATGGAAACCGGATGTGGACCCGTGCGGGCGACTCCGGGGCCACCGAAGTCTTTACCCGCGTGCATTAGCCGTCGACCCGCCGCGCGCAGGTGCCGCGCGCCTCCGTGATCCGCGTCCGTTCAACGACCCATCGGGCAGGAGAAATCCCCCCCGGCGAAGCTCGTGCCACCGGACCGTGCCGCTCCCGCCGCTGCAGAAGGCCCTCGGCCTGGCTCTGCGAAACGACCGTCACTGGCAGAGAAAGAGCCGAACCGGTACCTCTGCAACCCAGACAAGAGCTCCCTTTCGAAGGAGCCCGCTTGCGGCGTCCGGCATGTCCGTTGACGCGCCTCCTTCTGGCGAACTCGGAAGGGTCTCCAAGCGCCAACGACAGGGGACCGAGCAGCGGCGCCCGTACGAGAGGATCGCGCGACGAAACGCAGAGCCGCTCCGGGGCGGCCTACGCCAGGGAGGCCCATGGGCAAGCTCAACGGCAAGGTTGCCCTCATCACGGGAGCCAGCCGTGGCATCGGAAAGGCAGTGGCGAGTCTCTTCGCGGCGGAAGGAGCGCACGTCGCTTGTGTGGCACGGACCCTCAAGGAAGGCGAGCACCGCCTCTTTGAAGGCTCCCTCGAGACGACGGTGCGTGAGATTGCGGACGCGGGCGCACGTGCCGCTGCGGTCGTGGGCGACGTCTCCCAGTGGGAGGATTGCGAGCGCATTGTCGGCGAGGTGCGCACAGCGTTCGGACCGATCGACCTCCTGGTGAATAACGCCGCCCTCACCTATTTCTTCCCGATCGCAGAGTTCCCCCCAAGCAAATGGCTGAAGTCCCTTGCGGTGAATGTGAATGGACCGTTTTTCCTGAGTCGGCTCGTGCTCGCAGAAATGATCCAGCGCCGTACCGGCGCGATCGTCAATATCTCGAGCGGTGCGGCGATTGGCCCGGGGCGGGGGCCATACAAGGGAACCCCCATGCGCGGGGGGACGCTCTACGGGGCCGAGAAGGCCGCCCTCGAGCGCTTCACCCAAGGGTTGGCTGCGGAGGTTTACGCCTCGAACGTGTGCGTGACCTGCGTCTCGCCGTCTCTCGTCGTCCCCACGCCGGGGGTGCTCCACCACCGACTCCTCGATGGACCCGACGCGCCAAACAGTGAGCCCGCGGAGTGGATGGCGCGCGCGGTGCTGCTTTTGGCGACGGCGCCGATCGAGCAGGTTGCGGGCCGTGTCACGTACAGCCAGCAGATCCTGCAGGAGTTCGGTTGGATCGAGAAAGCCCGCGGTATCGGCATCGACATTCCAGGATCTGGATACTCGAAGATCTGAAGCGGAAGCCCGGCCGCAGGAGCGGTGCTCAGCGCTCCCGGGTCCGGATGACGAGCCGGTCGCGGCCCGCGCGCTTGGCCTCGTAGAGGGCCTCGTCCGCTGCCTTCACGAGATCGCCCGGAGCGAACGGATCGCGGCTGCCCTTGGTGCAGGCGAGTCCGGCGCTGCACCGGGCGCGCACAGGCCCCCCATCGGTCGTGACGGAGATCTCGCGAATCGCGTCGAGCACACGGACGACCGCGCGGCGCGCGTCCATGCCCTCGGCTTGCGTGTAGACAACGGCGAACTCATCGCCCCCGAAGCGGCAGGCGGTGTCGTAAGGCCGGCAGCAGGCACGGATCGCCGAACCGACGCGGCGCAAAAGCTCATCGCCGACGCCGTGGCCATACTGGTCGTTCACATCCTTAAAATGGTCTAGGTCGAGCAGCAGGACCGCCGCGGGCTGAGCGACGCGCTCGAAAGCGGCGGCGGCGGCGGCAAGCGCGTCATCGAACGCGGCGCGATTCTTGACCCCCGTCAGTGGATCGATCCACGCCTGGTCGCGCAGGAGATCGATCATACGACGCAGCCGGAGAGCCGCGGCCACGCGCGCCCGCAGCTCCACCGGATCGAAGGGCTTGCGGATGTAATCGGTGGCTCCGATTTCGAGGGCGCGTGCCAGTCGCTGCACGTTGCCGTCTACCGTCAAAAAAAGTATGGGCACATCTCGCGTGCTGGGCGTCTCCTTCAGGTGTCGGCAGAGCTTGAGACCGTCCATGCGAGGCAAGTTCACGTCGAGCAGGATGATGTCCGGGCGCTCCTGGAACGCGATCCGAAGGCCTTCCTCGGGTTCGTAGGCATGGAGGACGCGCTCCACTCGCCCGGCGAGCTCGCGTTCGAGCGCCTCGTGGACGACGCGGTCATCGTCGACGAGAAGGAGGCTTTCGGCAGACATCGCCCCCTCCCTTGGGAGAGCCGACGCGGTGCCGCGCATTCCGGGCGCGGCACGCACGAAGGGGCAGCTCTTTCTTCGGAGAACCGCCGAGGAGGCTTGAGGTTGGAAGCAGAGGTGCGGCACGCCGCGGCGGGGCCTGGGAGAGGAGCGTGCGAGTCCGCAGCCGCAGGCGATTGCGCAAGCCAAATCGCGGGATGCGCAGGCGAATCCGCCCGCTCGCTCCCCGAACTTCGATCGGGCATCATGAAGCGGGCTTCCGCTTGAGAAACTCGAGGCCGCGGCGCCGCCGTGCGAGCGCTGGGCGATGCGCAGGGAGGGGATGAGCGATTCGATGCAGCGAAGCGAGCGGGGATTTGCCTTCACGGACGCGAGGCAGAAGCCCTTTCGCCCGTCGACCGCCGCCACGAAGGTCTGCGTGAAAGACCTGGGAATGGCCGACGGGTACTCGATGCAGCTGGTGAGATTCGAGCCGGGCGCCGTCTTCCCTCGCCACGTCCACCGCGGCCCGGAGTTCGTCTACATCCTCGAGGGCGAACTGATCCAGTGCGGCAGACGCCTTGGCCCGGGGTGGGCGAGCGTCGCCGCCACCGGCTCCCTCGATGACGACGTGCGCAGCGAGCAGGGTTGCACCTTTCTCACGGTGTATTCAGAGTGAGCATGAGGACCGCCGCGCTTGCGGGCTCTCCGGTGGCCGTCCTGGCGGTGGGTTACGACGCCGCAACGGATCGCGAGCTTTTCCTTCTCGAGCTCGACCAACTGGATGAGCTCCCCGCGAAGCTGTGCATGCCGACCCGCCATTTTGCGTGCCTGCTCGCACTGGATGGGCGCACGGTCGGGCCGGGCGATCTGCATCGCAGTGCCGCCAATCTCCTTGGCCAGGGCGCTGTGTATCTCACCGTATGGGGCCCCGGGTGCGGACGAATCCGGGCCCTGCTCGATGACACCATCCTGTTCTCGGAGAGGGATGCCGCGGAGGACAGCATCGTGCTCACGGAGGATCACGAGGGAGAACCCCTCGAGGACGCCCTCGTCCACCTGCTGGAGCGGAGCCAGCCTGCGTCCCGCTATTTCGAGAGCTGCCGGGCAGCGCTCGTTGTCACCGTGAATGCCCCGGGCTGGGCCCTCGCATGCCGGGAAGCGCTGTGCGATCCCCGCGGATTTGTGGCCGGCTTGGCCTTGGTGGAAACCTGAGCGCCGGGGGACAAGAGCGCTCCGCCGCGTCGCCGCGCTGGGACCCCGCCCAGTACGCGCAGTTCCGTCGCGAACGGGCACAGCCCTTCCACGACCTGCTCGCGCGCATCCCGGACCGCGAGGTAGATGCGGCCGCGGATCTCGGCTGCGGCAGCGGCGAGCTCACTTGGGAGCTGCAGGAGCGCTGGCCCGAGGCTCAGGTTTGGGGAGTCGATGAATCTGCCGAGATGCTGGCGCGCGCGCCTTCCCTCGCGTCACGAGCGCAGCCTTCATTCGTCCGCTCGGATCTCCGGGAGTGGCGCCCGGGGCGCCCGCTCGACCTCGTCGTCTCGAATGCCGTACTCCATTGGCTGCCCGACCACGCGCTCGTGCTGGAGCAGCTCGCGAGGCTGCTCGCACCGGGGGGAATGCTCGCGGTTCAGATCCCAAATAATTGGGGAGAGGCCTCCCACCGGATCCTGGCGGAACTCTCCGCAGAGGAGCCGTGGGCCAGCCGCCTGCGCGACGTGCGCGGTCCGCAGCCTGTAGCCGGCGCAGCGTGGTACCTCGAGCAACTCTTTGGTCTTGGGCTCGAGGCAGAGGCGTGGGAGACGATCTACTACCACGAGCTTCCCGCCGCGATCGCGATTGTCGATTGGATGAAGGGCAGCGCCCTAAGGCCGGTGCTCGCTGCCCTCTCCCAGACCGAGGCTCGCGAGTTCGAGACTGCGCTCGAGGCGCGGATCGCGCAGGCGTATGCGCCCGGACCGCGCGGGGTGGTCTTCCCGTTCCGCCGCCTCTTCTTCGTGGCCCGCGCGCCGCTCACCGAGTAGATGCATACTGGATCCAGATCCATTCCATCCGGAGGTCTGCGTGAGCCCTGACCCCAGCGCGTTTGAGAGACCGAGCACCGCCGAATTCCTGTTCAACCGTGCCGTGGGACTCTTCGTCGGGTTGGGCCTCGGCTTCCGCCACAACTATCTCCTCCAGGTACGCGGTCGCAAAAGCGGCAAGCTCTATTCGACCCCCGTTGACGTGCTGAGCCTCGGTAGCCGCCAGTACCTGGTGGCGCCTCGCGGCCACACCCAGTGGGTGCGAAACGCCCTCGCGGCGGGTCGGGTGACCCTGAAGAAGGGCACGCAGCGTACCGAGTTCGAGCTGAGGAGCGTCCCGGATACACAGAAGCCAGAGCTCCTGAAGGCCTATCTGGATCGGTTCAAGCTGAGCGTCGGTCGCTTCTTCCCCGTCCCGGCGGGATCGCCGGCGACCGCGTTCGCACCCCTCGCGAGTCAGTATCCCGTGTTCGAGCTGGTCGCGACACACTGACGAGAGGTATCTTCAAAGGGTTCCGCCAAGACCCGCTTCCGCCGCGTGTCTTGGATCTGTCGCTTGTGCGAGGTCTGTTCCGCGAGCTCCCTTCGGTGGTCGGGAGCGCCTCGTGCTTCGGGCTCCGCCTCGCGTATCTTCCAACGGGTGCGGATTTGTTCCCTGGACCACGTCCAGCTGGCGATGCCTGCGGGTGGCGAAGACAAGGCGCGCGCCTTCTATTGCGGAGTGCTTGGCCTTGCCGAGATCGCCAAGCCCTTGCACCTCGCGACGCGCGGGGGATGCTGGTTCGAGAGCGAGAACGTGAAGATCCATCTCGGCGTCGAACGCGCGTTCCGCCCGGCAACCAAGGCGCATCCGGCGCTGCGCGTATCCGGCCTCGCAGAGCTCCTCGAGCGCTGCCGAAAGGGTGGCTATCTCGTGGTAGATGACGAGCCGCTCGAAGGCTACCGCCGCGCCTATTTGGCAGACCCGTTCGGCAATCGGATCGAGGTGATGGAGCCGGCCGCGGGTTAAGCGCCGCGAACCTCCGCGTACGCCCAGTCGAGCCACGGCAAGAGCGCCTCGACGTCCTCACGGTCGACCGTAGCGCCGCCCCAGATGCGCAGGCCCGGTGGCGCGTCTCGATAGCTTGCGAGATCGAAGGCCACACCCTCCTGCTCGATCCGCGCGACAAGGGATTGGATCGCCTTGGCCCGCGCGGCCTTGTCGAGTTCCCGGAACCAAGGGTCCACCACTTGAAGGCAGATCGAGGTGCACGAGCGTGTGGCGGGGTCCCGGGCGAGAAAATCGATCCACGGCGATCGCGCGACCCACTCCGCGATGGTGGCGAGATTCGCCTCGGAGCGGCGCACGAGCGCAGGAAGTCCACCTTCGCGCTCCGCCCAAGCGAGACCGTCGAGCGCATCCTCTACGCAGAGCAGAGACGGCGTATTGATCGTCGCGCCTTCGAAAATGCCCTCGTTGAACTTGCTGCCGTCCTTGAGACGGAAGATCTTCGGCAGGGGCCAGGGGGGGGCATAGGAAAGCAGCCGTTCGACGGCGCGGGGTGAGAGGGCCAGCATGCCGTGCGCGCCCTCACCCCCGAGCACCTTCTGCCACGACCAGGTGACGACGTCGAGCTTGTCCCACGGTAGGTGCATGGCGAAGACGGCCGAGGTGGCATCGCACAAGGTGAGGCCCGCGCGTCCACCGCGAATCCAGTCGCCGTTCGGAACGCGAACGCCCGAGGTCGTGCCATTCCAGGTGAAGATCACATCGCGCTCAAAGTCCACTGCGCTGAGATCCGGAAGATCGCCGTACTCGGCCCCTAGGACGCGCGCATCCAACTTGAGCTGCTGGGTCACATCCTCCGCCCAGCCCTGGCCAAAGCTCTCCCATACGAGGACGTCCACGCCGCGTGCACCGAGAAGGGACCACATCGCCATTTCGAAGGCGCCCGTATCCGATGCGGGCACGATGCCAAGCCGCCATCCGCTCGGCAGGCCGAGCAGCGCGCGACTGCGGTCAATCACGGCCTTTAGGCGGTCCTTGCCCGCCTTGGCGCGGTGCGACCGTCCGAGGGGTGCGTTCTTCAACCCCTCAAGGCTCCAACCCGGTCGCTTTGCACAAGGGCCGGACGAGAACTCCGGGCGCCGGGGTCGGCGGGTGGGTTTCATGCCTCAATCCTCGGCAATGGGCCGCGCAGTCTATCAGCGGTGGCGCACGGTCGGCCACGCCGCGGAAGGGCGGCTTGCGCAGCCCCCTGCGACACGATCCGATCCGGCGTCCGCGTGTCGCCGCGCACGCTGGTGAGAGTGACAGCCTGCGCGGGCAAGCGCGCTTGAGAGCGCGCCGCCCGCTCGTGGGCTGCTCTGTAGGGGCTACCCCTTCAGAGTTTCGAGCAGAAGCTTCATCTCGTCGGCAATGCTCGCGGGAATGATATAGCCGTTGGTCTCGCGAATCTGGTCCATGTGGTCGCGCACGTCTTCGGGCGTGGCTGTCTTGCCCTTGCCCGAGAACCAGCCGGGGGTCAGGCCGACGAAAATCCGCGCCACGCGGCCGCCGCCAACCGAGAACACATCGTGGCTCAACTGGCACTGTTCGGACACCAGGAAGGCCACGAGCGGCGTCACGTGCTCGGCCTTCACTGCGTCCGCGAAGCCGCCAAGCAGCGACTCCGTCAATCGGGTCTTCGCGATCGGCGCGATCACGTTGCACTTGATGTTGTTCTTCGCTCCCTCGAGGGAGAGCACATTCGACAGGCCGACGAGCCCCATCTTCGCTGCGCCGTAGTTGGTCTGTCCGAAGTTTCCGAAGATCCCCGCAGCCGACGCGGTGAAGACGATGCGGCCGTAGTTGCTCTCCTTCATCACTCGGAAAGCTGGAATCGTGACGAAGAACGCACCTTTGAGGTGCACGTCGACGACCGCCTCCACGTCGGCTGGCGCCATCTTTGCGAAGGTCTTGTCCCGGAGAATACCCGCGTTGTTAATCACGATGTCCACGCGCCCAAAGGCGTCGAGCGCGGCCTTCGTGATGGCCTCCCCGCCCTCGGGAGTTGAGACGGAGTCGTAGTTCGCAATCGCCTCGCCACCCTTCTCAACGATTTCCTTGACCGTCGCATCGGCCATGCTCGTACCCGCACCCGTGCCGTCCGCGTTCCCGCCGAGGTCGTTCACGACCACTTTGGCTCCCCGCGAGGCAAGCAGTAGCGCGTAGGTCTTGCCGAGGCCGCCCCCCGCGCCGGTGATGATCGCCACCCGGCCGTCGTATCGAATGTCCGTCATTGCAGAGTTCTCCTTCGCTTGGGGTCCCGGGGACAGCGGGGCCACCCTCGTGTTTCCCGAGTGCCCAGGGGTGCGGGCCCGGCGGGCGCCGGACGCACGGCCGGGACGATAGCAAGCAACCGGCGTACAGCCGGCCCACGGCGAGCCCCTTCGATCGGGGCCGCGGGTCGCTGGGACGGCGGCGCGAGTCCAGGAGAAGACGCCCTCCCGTCGCAAACCCGCAGCGCTCCCGGCGCAGGTCGATTGCGCGTTACTGGGCGGCGGAGGTCCCGTCTTTGGCTGTGGTTTCGACCGGCGCGAGGCCCTCGCCGCTCGCATTTTTCTGGCGCAGCTCGGCGAGCAATCGCTCCGGGCCTCCCTGGCCGATGATCTCCTGGAACTGGGTGCGGTAGCTCGAAACGATGCTCACCCCTTCCACGA